>NZ_JBEZNQ010000087.1:0-29950 GCF_040653315.1 Streptomyces sp. NPDC047981
CCGCAGGTGCTGGGGGCCGGAATGCTCCACGAACAGCTGGAAGGTGCCCCGCTCGATCGGAAGCCGCCCACCCAGCTCCTGACAGACGATCTCGCAGTCACCTTCGGTGACTGCGGGCTGGCCCGGCCCTGTCGGGGAGCTCGCGTCGACCGTGGGGGCCTGGTCGTGGGCTCCACACCCCCTGCGGGGGTGTTCCTACTGGTCAGAGAGCTGCTCGGTTGCTTTCGGTCCGGGGGTTCGATTCCGTCCCCTGCGGGGCCGGCCTCTCCGTCCTGCGGTACCACGCTCTCCATCTTCGTCACAGCATGCAGGCAAACCGGGCCCCTGTCCACCCTCCCTGCGGTCGGCACACCGGACACCCACAGTGCCACCACGGGCCGCACGCCGACCGGCATAAGGTCTACACCACTTAGACGGCAGCAAGAGGGGAGGGGGTCACTCGGGGCCGGAAATCGAGTATGAGGAATCCTCAAAAACCCACCACACACACCCACATGACAAAACCACAAAACCCGGCAACCATACCCCAACTGACACTCCAATAAAACCCCATGCACAAACCACAAAAGACAAGACATCAAGGAAGATGCAGGAATCGCATTCGGGCATTCTGAATCCGCATTCAGTGACCCCAGAAACCCAGCCTGATCGAACCAGGGGGCGGTGCTCATCAGGAGGTCGGGAACGAAACAGGCCCCGTCGGCGGTGGGGGCTGACGGGGCCGTTCGTCGCCTTGCGGCGATAGGTGGAGGCGGGCCTGCGGTCCCGCTTCATGCTGAAGAACGAGCCGCTCCGTGTGCGGACACGTTGTCGCCTTGCCCGCCTCCGCGGAATGCCTTCTAGGACATGCCGTCGCTGCGCCTTCCGAGCGGGCGCCGGCCTCTCGATCCCGAGGCTCCCCCACGGGGAGCAGATCTGGCGCATCTCCAGGTCCGGGGGGCGTTCGCCGGCAGCCATGAGGAGGTCGGCGTAGCCGCTGTACATGGCGCAGCCTCCCCGGTGCAGCACGGGCGTACCGGCCAGGGAGGGCTCGATCTTCCATCCGCTCCGCGCGCGACGGCCACCCGCCGGCCCTGCTCGCGCTCCTGGGCTTCGAGTTCGGTGATCTCGCGGCGCTGGTAGTCGAGCCAGGCCAGGACGGCACGCTTCTTCTCCAGGCGCTCGGAGATCGGCATGTCCCGCACGACGCCCTGCCTCCTTCTATGCGGCCTCGACGACGGGCGGCAGGGCGTCGGGGTGGTTCTTCAGCTCCATGCGGGCCTTCACCACGTCGTCGCCCTGCCAGATCCGCCAGCACGCGTGCGTTCCGCCTCGGTGTAGCCGGGGCTGTCCTCGCGGCCGCCACCCGCCTTCAGGCACCCGGCCACGGCCAGCACCAGGTCCCCCACGGGGCCGTGGGGGACCTGGTGCTGCGGAGCATAGAAAAACGGTGGGTCCCTATGGGACCCACCGTTCCGCGAAACGTCTTTGCGGTCAGGCCCGGACCGGGGGCCTGTGGGACAGCGGAAACCCCAGGGTGTCAGCCCTTTTGCAGGGGCCCGCAGAGTGTCGCCCCGCAGGTGTTCGCTACGCCTCCACCCCCGAACCCTTTAAGTCGGCGTACCTGGCCGGCCCGTATCGGGTGAGTGCTTCAACGTGTGATCACACTAGCATGCCCCGAGCATAGGCCGCAAGACTCACCGTTTTAACCCCACTACCCTACGTGAAGAACACCCTGAAAATACCAATCTAGCCAATGAACCCCTACGCTTAGACCTCGCTAGGCGCTACGCTTAGCTTAGGGACTACGAGATTGACTATTTGCAAGGAAGCTATCTTGTGAGCCGGGTAAATAATCCAAGGTCAGACCCGCAGGCAGTCTTTCTCCAGCGCCACGCTGCGAAGCAGGCCCGGGAGCGAGCGGGCAACGCCACCAGCGCTGCCGTGCGGTACCGATTCATCGCCCGCAACGGTCCCGAGGAGGACCCGCCGCCGCTGGCGCGGCTCCTCAGAGGCAGTGGTGGCCGCGGAGGGAAGACACGGCTCCAGCTGTATCTGTCGATGCTGTGGCTAGCGCGGAACGAGAGCAAGCCGGTCTTCTCCAACCCGGCCCAGGCATGGGCGCTGCTGCTCGGATACGGGAACAGCGCCCCCGGCACCCGCCGAGTGCAGGACGCACTGAGCTGGCTTAACCGCGAGGCGTTCGTGGAGTTGAGGCGACGGCCTGGGGCCTCCTCCGCCGTCCACCTCCTGAGCGACGCGGGCACCGGACGCGCCTACGAGCCCCCCGGGATCGCCATCAAGCAGGCAAAGAACCGGGCGCAGCGCGAGGAGCATCTGTACGTCCAACTGCCGTCATCGCTGTGGACCAACGGATGGATCATGGAATTGAGCGGTGCCGCGATCGCGATGTATCTGGTCCTGCTGCACGAGCGACGCGGAGAGAACAAGCAGGTCTGGCTCTCCCCGCGTATCGGCCGCGAGCGCTACGACATCAGCGACGAGACCCGCCGAAAAGGCCTCAGCGAGCTCGCCCAGCACGAGCTGGTCAAGGTCTCCCGGCGCCCCCTGCACCAAGGGCTGTTCGAAGACGAGCTCCGCACCCGCAACGTCTACGACCTCAACCCAGACACTCTCGGCCGCCTCGAACCCGGCCAGACAGCCGCTCACCACTTCAGCCAGCCCGCACCCTATGACCCCTTCGAGGGCATCGACGGCAGTTAACAGATTCGGCTCCCTACGGGGAGATCGTGACAACGCCCCCAGAATTCGAGCCGGCGCCGATCCGGGGGGCGGCTTCCCGACGGCGAGCAGGAGGGTCGGGTATCTGGCCTACGTTGGCGCTGGCGGCATCGCCGCCGCGGTACTCGCCGGCCTCGCGGCGTCGGGATTCAGCATCCCCACCCTTCGCCGGGAGATCGGCAACTAGTTCAGGAACGTGGTCTTCTCGACCTTGGCGGGCGCGGTCCAATCCACTGTCCAGGTCACGGTGGCCCGGCCCGCGTACCGCTCGTCGGGCTTGTCGTGCGCGAGCTGCTCGTAGAGGTGGCCACACGTCAGGGAGGGGGTCTTGCCCCTGTCGGGGGTGTAGCGGGTGCCGGGGCGGTTGCACAGGTGACGATTCGCCCATGTCCCAGCGGACCGAGGTGGCCTTCGGTCACGGTGACGCCGTCGGCGGTCGCGGACGCCGTGATGGGGGCGAAGGTTGTCGGAGAAGGCAGGCCGGGCAGAGGCGAGCCGGTGCGGCGCGGACGCACTCCGGGTCAGGCGCCGATGCCGACAGAGGCGACGTACGCGTAGGCGGCGTAGTCGGAGTCGAGATCGGTGATGACGTCGTCCCAGATCTCGTCCATCAGCTCGTCGTCCTGGTCGGCGTAGGCGTCGACGAGGTCGTTCCAGATGTACCGGACGGTGATCGAGCGCTGGGACAGGGTGGGGCGGCGGCGCTGCTCGGGTACCTGGGTCTGGTCGACGGGGTAGATCTCCATGCGGCGGCCGCGGCCGTTGTTGTCGAGGTGGCGCTTGAGCCATCCGGAGCGGATCAGGTTCGCCCGGCGGCGCTCCCAGTAGGCGCTGTCGATGCGTTCCAGGTTCGCCTTCGAGGGCTTGGACTTGCCCCGCATCCACGACTTGATCGTCCGGGATGTGACGCCCTGGTTCTTCAGTGCCTCGCGGCCGGCCGCGCTGTCGAGGTAGCGCAGCCGCGCCGAGAGCCCGCGGTGGGACGTGACGGGCGAGGAGATACCGGACGAGTAGACGATCCGGTTCAACTCCAGGATCAGGGCTTCACCGCCTTTGATCCCGCGGGCGTTGTATCTTCCGAAGTCGCCCCAGCGGCGCCACAGTTCTGATGAGCCCGCCATCAGCGCCTACCTCCGAGGATGTAGGTGTCCTTTTCCTTAACCTGGTTCAGGTGCCGGCCCTCCGGAAAAACTGTGCGCCAGTCCCCCACGACGTGGAGTTCGTCCGTGCCGGAGATCTCGACGATCTGGAGGCCTGCGCGGTGTGCCTTGTGGGATTTCATCCAGAGGTTCGCAAAGGCCTTCGCGCGGATGATGTGCATCCAGTCCGGGCGGCGAATTTCCCGGTTTGCGCTGGACTCGCCGATAGTTGACACGAACTTAGAATACATGGCCTTGACGTAAGCCACCGTCAGTTCGTCGCCCCCGGCGATAGCGTTCTTGCGGGTTTCCGCCAGGGCGCGGCGGAGCTTTTCCAGCAGCGCTTCGGAGGCGCCGGAGACCAGGGAGCGGTGGATCGTGGGGGCGTCAGCGAGGCCCTGGCGGGCGCAGTCGAGGAGTAGGCGGAGGGTGGACTCGGTCACCCACAGTTCGCCGGGCTCGATGCGGTTGCCCAACGGGTTGGGTAGGTCGGTGTGTTGCCAGGTGGCGGGGGTGATGAGGTGGACGCCGGCCTTCTTGGGGTTGTGTACGCCGCTGGTGTCTTCGAGGAGTTGGCCGATGGGGAGCCAGGACTTGAGTGCCGAGAGATAGGCCGCGTTCATGTCGAGGGCGGTCACCTCGATCTGCTCGCCCTTCTTGGCCGCGGCGAAGAGGTCTCGGTTACGCCATTTCGGGCGGCCTTCCCAGATGTCGTCGGCGCCTTTCTGGGAGCGTTTTTGCAGGATTTCGTCGGTCGGTGGGAATTCGGAGTGCTCGTACCGGCCGCCCACCCGGGACTTCTTCAGCAGCGTCATCACATCCGGGATCGCACGCTTGATCAGCTCCGCGTGCGCCGCGTCGACGTCCCCGGAGCACGCGGCCAGGACCTCGTGCACCGTGTCCGTGATCTGCTCCACCAAGGTGGTGGAGGCGTAACCCGGAGCAGATGTGCGGGAGTTGACCTGCGCGGCGACCGCGGCGGGCGGAGCAGTCGGCCCGGGCGCGGGCGCGGTCTCAGGGGCGGGCGGAGCGGCCTGGGGCGGCGGCGCGGCCGGCGAGTCGGGGACGGGCGCCGTGACGTGCTCCTCGGCGTCGGTGGGAAGCACGGCGGCCGTGGCCTGGTGGGCGTCGGCGGCGAGGGCCGGGCAGTCTGCAGGGTTGAGGTGCTGGGGGTAGCCGTCCACGTCGTCGTACGCCGGCTCCCCGCACAGGACACACCGCCCCACCGGCTCACGCTCCGGCGGCGAAGGCTGCGCGTGCGCGGGGAGCTTCACAGGTGGAGCGGAGAGCGGGGGCAGGCTGCCCGGGACGATGCCGTGAAGAACGGCCACAGCGTGTGTCGGGCCTGCGAGGAGGTCTAGGACGTGGAGCTGGTAGTGGGCGGCCAGGAGGTCGACGTCCTCCAACGACCAGTGAGCGCGGCCGGCTTGCTTGCGGGACACCTGCGCCTGGGACTGGCCGAGCCCGGCAGCCAGGTCACCCTGCCGTTCGCCGGTACGCGTCATCAACGCGGCGACCGTGAGACGGAGGATCTCTTCAGTACCCATCACCATGATGCAACCCTAGAACAGTTGATGCGGAAAACGCATCAGAAATGCGTAAACCGCTTCACTGATTTGGACGGTGCCGTTCATGGGTCGCCCGCTTCGGCGCCGATTGGGTGCGCGGGCACCCGCCCTATCGCGAACGCAGGCCGCGGAGCTCCGTCGCATTCCGGGCGTTGTACTGCGCCGCCCACTCAGGGATGGCGACGTCCGGCGCCCCGAAGCGCCTCGGCCACGGTCACGCTCGGGTGCGTTATCAGGCGTCCAGCACAGTGACGTCGGGTTTCGTGCCGAGACCGGCGAGAAGAACGATCGTGGGAGTAGCGCGTGCAGCAACCCGCCTGCCCTGTACTTCGTGCTGGAGTGTCCTCACCGTTGCATCGGACCACGCGGGCTTGGACGTGGCCAGGACGAGCCCGGTTGCCCCAAGGGCAACGCAGCCCTCAATGAGCTTGCATGCCTCGCGCTTCTGCTCCTTGGGAGTGCCCCCGAGGGCATTCCCGCTCTTTGCTTCTCCGAGCCACACCTTGTCCAACGTGGCGAGGGCGAAGTCAATCTCCACGAACGGGCTGCCGCTTCGGAGTACCTCGAACTCCTCGCACACCAGCGCTGGGCGGGCCCAGTGCTGGGTTCGAAGGAACTGGGTCGCCAGCAGGGGCACGTCTCCGTCATTCTCGACGAGTTCATGTACCGCTGGATGCAGTTCGTAGTACCAGCCCGGCTCAGGGAGGGGCGATTTCCACCGTCCCTGGATCAGGCTGTTCTCACCACCGCATCGCCGGCACGAGTAGGCTTGAGTGATCTCAGCGAGCGGGTAGAACTCAAAGATCGGGCAGTGGCAGCAGCCCAGGACGAGCCCACGCCGGACGACTCCCTGACTCACCCATCTGTCCAGGTCGGCGCGCCTTGCGTGCTCATTCCAGTCCGTCTTCTTGTACGCAGCAACCGCATCCCACGACAGCACGAGCCCCGACTTCAGGTTCCACGCACTGCCTGGTGGCAGCTCCCAGTCCGCCTTCTTCGACGTGAACGCACGAAGCACCGGCCACCCGGGGCTGGAGGCAAGCTGTTCCAGCTCGGTGCGCGAACCTAGCAGCCTCTCCGCGATGGCGGCCCGCTTCCCAGCCGCGCTGGGGCGGATCTCTACGGCCTGGGCTGCGGCAGCGTGCTGCAGAACCTTCCCGATAGACGGCCAGGACAGCCTGGGAGCCGCTAGCCGCCCGGCGAGAGATGCGCCCGCAGAAACGAAGTCGAACCGATGGGACCAATAGGTGATCCCGCCATCCGCAGGCCTGACGAAGGTCTCCCACGGGTTCTGATCAGCTGCAATCACAGCGGAGCTCGCCAGTGCGTGGAGAGGCGGCACGGGATGGTTCTTAGCCGTGAGCGTCACCTGCCATCGGTGCCGATCGGGGTCAAGACCGGCAGGGACCTCTCCCGGCAAGCTGAGCGCTGCGGCGAGGGTTCCCCCTTCGCTCACCAGCACCGGCAGCGAGCGCGGCTGCTCCCAGGCGTCGCGCAGCACAACCATCTGCCGGCAGGAGAAATCCACCTCCGCGGAAGCCACCACCTCAGGAGCCACATCGCGGTCGGGGTCCACGGACGGGATACGCAATCGCCAGCTGGCGGCAGCCCTTTCCCGCACCTCGTCGGAAGTCAAGGACGCGCTCGTCGCCAGGATCCGGTCCTGTGTGTAGGACCGGACGTAGAGCCATCCCTCCGTCCGGGACGGCTCGCTCCACGGAACCCAAAAGACACGGCTGTGCGTCTGCCTCAGCGCCTCGGCCAGGGCGTAGTCCTCGGGCCTGCCCCCGAACACGAGCAAGGCGTCCCGGTTCGGGATCCCACGCTGGACCGATATGCACAGCGCCGCTTCGTGTGACCTGACAGCGAGGGCATCCGGACCTGCGGCCACACGGACCTCGGCTACCGCCTCCGGCTCAGCCTGGTGAACCGTGGCTGCTTGCCACGCGGAGACATCTGCCTCCGCCATGCCCAACTGCTCTTGCACTCCTATCACCATGGCGAAGGACAGTGCCTCGGTCGTCGTCACCAGCCCACGCGGCACCCCGTACAACGGCACCTGAGCCACATCCCCAAGCGCAGTGAGCTCGGACGGGGAACAGGCATCGAAGAGGTGAGTCAGCTGAACATGATCCTCGCGTCGGTTCACCCCCAGACGCGAGCGCAGGGCTTCAGCGGCTTCCTCAGCCTGCCCCACGAGGGCGTGGCTCCAGACTGTTTCTCGCAGCATCTGCGTGGCCGCCTCACGAGCCGCCGGGTCCTCGACCTGCTGACCTGCGATGAGTCGATCCACCAGCCCCGGGAAGAGCTTGTCGACCGAGTCCCACGAGGGGTGATAGGCCACAACGTGATCTGGTCCGAACTGAGCCAAAGCCCGCTCCACCCCGCCGTGACCCACCGCGGCTGCGGGAACGACCACGCTGCCACTGCCTCCCCACATCTGCGACACCCGCATAAGCCCAAGTGCCATCCATCGCACCCAGTCCTCGTCATGCGGGACCACGACCACCAGCCGCGGAGGACGCGCCGACACCGACAACGGCACAAACGAGTACGCCTGCTCACGCATCCACGCAGCATCCCAGCCACGCGCCCCAGACGAAGAAGAATCAAGCAAGATCCCCATTCACACCATCCAGTGCTGCACTGGAACAGTCATGTCCCGTGGCAGCCAGCGGCACAGGACATACGCGCCTTACGGCAGCAGCCTCGTCACCTCCTGGCAGCCAAGACCAGCAGCCCCGCCGGGCACAAAGCAGGAACAACAGCCTCGACCATGCTGACGATCACCGCTGCCACCAACCCACCCCTTCACGGCTGCACAGGTGTGTCGCCCCACGCCAGTGACACCGGACCTCATGGACTCCCCAGCGGCGCCGGGGGCCGCTCAGATGCCCCCGAGCCGGCGGCATGCCGCCTCGACCAGGGCGCTGCCGGAGTGCGCGAGGGAGTCGGTCAGGACGGCGTCGATGACGTGGGCTGTGATCTGGGCGAAGGCGCGGAAGTTGCCCCGGGCGCAGCGTTCGTCGGCCCGGGCGATGTGCTGTGGCGGCACCCTGCCCCAGAGCGGGTGGAAGGCGGGCAGGACGGCCTGGGCCTGTGCGCGGGTGAGCGGCGGGATGTGCCGGCGGGTCAGGATGCGGGAGGCGAGCTCCGGAATCCGCTGGAGGGCTTGCGTGCTTCCCGTTCCGGCCAGGACGAGGGTGGTGGGTGCGCCGGGGTCGGCTGCCAGGCGGCACAGGTACTCCAGGGCGGGTGGCGAAAGCCGCTGGATGTCGTCGCACACCAGCACGTGCGGGCTGCGCAGCGCGGTGGCCAGGGCCTGGTCGGTGGTGTTGCGCCGGTTGTCGGAGCGCACCTTGAGTGCGAGTGCTTCCGCGATCGCGTGGCGCAGCTGGGAGACCGTGGCGCTCACGGGTGTCTGGACGCGGCGGACGGCCGGGCCGGGCGGCAGGCAGGTGAGGGCGTACTGCAGGGCGATGGTCTTGCCTGCTCCCGGGGCGCCGTCGATGTTCATCACGCCGCCGGCGGCCACGACGTGCCGCAGGGCAGCGGCGGTCCGTTCCAGGGTGTCGGTGACCACGACGTCCGCTTCGGGGATCAGCGTGTCCACGCCCGCCGCGGCGCAGTCGGGGCCGGCCACGAAGGGGTGGTCGCCCTCGCAGGGGCAACGGCGGGCCCGGCCCAGGGGTGTGGACAGGTCGGCGGCAGGGCGGGGACCCGGCTTCCGGCCGCGGCGCAGGTCGCCTTCGGCTGCCAGCAGAGCGTCCATCCGGGTCCACGTCGTCTCGTCCCAGGCGGGTGCCTTCAGCCACCATCCCGCGCGGGCGGGCGGGGTCCGGGGTGGGGGTTCGTCGCGGGCCTGCCACAGCCAGCGTGTCACCGTCTTCACCGGCACACGGGCAAGGTGCGCCGCGGCCTGGCGGTGCGGACCGAACAGCCGGCCTGCCTCGTCGATCGCGAGGAGGCGCTCGACCAGCACCGCATGGGACAGCATGCCCTCCCGGATCACCTGCGCCATCCGTCAGCCCCTCACCGGACGAAGGAAACCGGCGCCGTCGTGGCGGCCGGGGTCGGGAGCGTGCGGACCCTCGCACGCTGCCCGCAGTGCTCGATCGATGGGCTGTTGGGCGCGGCCGCCGTGCCGGCGGTCATCCCAGGCGGCTGAAGGCCCACCGCAGAACCTCCCGGTCCACCCGTGCACGCCCTGTGCGGGCCAGGGCGGTACGCAGATGGGCAGTCAGTCTCGCCCAGTTGCGGAAGTTGCCGTGGGCGGCGTGCTCGTCGGCGAAGGTGATGTCTCCGGGGTCGGTGTCCTGCCAGATGGGGTGGAAGAGAGGGACGACCTCCAGGACCTCGTTGGGGGTGAGGCGGGTGAAGTGCTGCCAGATGAAGATCCGGGAGGACAGCATCGGCTCGCGGTGCAGCACGGTGTGGCAGCCCTCGCCGCCGACGAAGATGATCGCGAGTTGTGTGGCGGGTTCGTCCCACAGGTAGCGGAAGTACTCGAACGCCTCTCCGCTGAGCCACTGGGCCTCGTCGACCAGGAAGGTGCGGGGGCGTTCGGCCAGTGCGGTCTTGAGCAGGCGGTCGAATTCGCTGGGGTGGCGTGGTGGTTCACCGGGCAGGCGGAGCGCGGTGAACAGTTCGTAGCGCACCGCGCGGGCGGTGGGCCGGGCACGGAAGGTGATCTTGTGAATGTCCTCGCCGGGTTCGAGTTCGCGCAGGCAGGTGTTGACGGCGAGGGTCTTGCCGAAGCCGGCGCCGCCGTGGATGCACATCATGGCGCGGGCGGCGACGGTGTCGCCGATGTTCTCCCGGGCGGTGAGCAGGGCGCGGGTGGCGACCACGCAGGCGTCTGGGAGGTCGGCGTACTGGTAGGTCGGGGCGGTCACCGTGGTTCTCCCTCGCCCGTGGTGTCGGCATCGGCGGCAGCGCCCGGGCTGTGGGCGTCGGCAGTGCCTGGACGGGGCTGCTCGTCAGCGGCCGGCCCACTCTCAGGGGTGCGGCGGGTGCGGGCGGCGAGGGAAGGCGGGGTGCGCCAGCCGGCGGGCGGCGCGGCCAGGGGGATCAGGTCCGGCAACGCCAGCCGGGACAGGTCCGAAGCCTTGCCCTCGGCGAGCTCCCGTCCCGCTTCCCGTGAGGTGAGCGTCAGCAACCGCTCGGGCCGGCCGGGCCGGGCCTGGGCGCCGTAGCGCTCCTGCTGGACCGCGGCCAGGTCCTTGCGCAGGCGCCGGCCGCGTGCCGCACGTGCGGAACGGACCGCGCTGATCTGCTCCGGGCTCGCCTGGTCGGCGAGCTCGGCCGGGCCCAGGTATCGGCTCGTGGCGGCGTCGAACACCTCGATCCGGCGGTCGTGGTGCGGCATGAACCGGACCCGCACCCGCTCACCCGCCAGGCCCGTCATCCACGCCGCCACGTAGTCACGGTTCCTGAAGCGGACGCCCTTGGTGGAGAGCACCCGGACACGGCCGTCGTCCTCCAGGGTGAACGTCCACAACTCGTCCGCGCTGATCTCGCGCAACGGCGTCGGATCCGCCTCCCACGCCTGAAGCGGAGAACGGCCCCTCAACGGCCCCGGGTGGTGGGAGGTGTTCCACCAGGCCACCCAGTCCAGCAGGCGGGTGGTGAAGTCCTCGAAGTCCAGGAGCACCTCGTCCTTCGGCCGCGCCCGGCGCCGGCCCGGGCGCGGCTGGCGTACGAAGCCGGGCAGCGCGGCCAGGAACATCGACTCCACCGCCCGGTTCAAGCCCTCCACGGTGCCCTTGAGGTGCGGGGTGTAGGCGGGCAGGTCCTCGACGGTGACGTCGAGTGCGTTGAACGCGGCGGTCACCGTCCTCGACAGGAAGTCCTTGCCCCGGTCCACCCGTAGCTTCTCCGGGAGCCCGCCCTGCGGCCCGAACGGCTCCTCACGCACCACCGCCGCCCGGAGGGCGGCCAGGACCGACTCCCGCGACGGATGCCCAGGGGTGACCGCCACACCCATGATCGTGTTCGACGCGCAGTCCACGAACCAGGTGACCCACGGCCGGCGCGCAGCGCCCTCGACGTCGACCAGGACCGGGGCCTGGACGTGATCGGCCTCCCAGACCTGGTTCCGCCATCCCTGCGGCCGGGCCAGGAACACATCATGCTTGCGGGCCTCACGCTCACCGCCGGCAAGCCCCGCCCGCTCCCCCGCAGTCAGGTCACGCCGGATCGCACGGTGCAGCGTCGGAACCGACGGAGGCGGATCACCCTCACCCCGAGCCGCACGAGCACTCAACTCACGGTGCACAGCAGCGACGTTGCCCTTCCACAGCCCGAGCAGAGCCCGCACCTCTGGGGTGACCGTGAACCTTCCCGGATACGGTGCCCGCTCCCCCGGCGCCAAAGCCGCAGCCTCGTCCTCCTCGGCCGCGGCCAGCCACCGCCACACCGCCCGCTCCCGCACACCCAAAGCATCCGCCGCCACCCGAACATGCCGGGTCGTCAGCTTCCCCTCCCCGCGCAAGGCCAACAGCCGGCGTACCGCAGGCCCCCGCAACGCCCGCACCGACACGGCCGGCAAAACCGCGTCCGTATCCCCGCCCGACCCCGGCGGGTGAGTCCCCTCATCCACCCCCCGATCACACCAACCACCCACCGGCCAGCGGATCAGAACTCACAAAACTGAGACAGCGTCACACGTACCGCGATAAAGACCCACGACAGCGAACCCCCACCGGTCTCTCACCACCACGACAGTGCCCCCCCACCCCCTAAAAGACCCCCCGACCAGCATCAACACATCCACAACCGACTGCCTCTCACACCACTGTCCCCAAACCGAGAAATCGCACCTGCTGTCGGAGCTTTCGGCGAGGAAGAGCTGGACGTGCTCCGTCAAACCGCGCCTGACCGTCACAACTCGCCCGCCAACGGCATCAGCGGCTTGTTCGCCATGCTCCGAGCGTCACCGGGTTGAGCGTGGAGGGGAGGACGCACGAACTCCGGCTCCCTCAGACTTTGCCTTCCATGAGAACCGTGCGATGCCCCCCGAGCGCGCGGGAGAGACCTTCGAGGAACCCGGGGCTGAAATCGGGCCAGTCCCAGAACTCGAAACCGAGATACCCGAAGGCGAAGTAGTCATCCGACCAGGTCCACACAGTCAGGTCTCCACGGCGTCGACAACGCAGGCAGGCGACTGCCGCGCTGCCTGTGTCGCTCCAGGCGCTGATGGCCTCGCCGAAGGGTTCCCACGCACCCTCGATCTCCTCCAGCCGGGCGGTGTAGAAATCCACCCGCGCGGCACAATAGGGGCACACTGCGAACATGGGTTCGCCCTGACCACAGTTGAATACGGTGCGGCTGGTCTCGATCCTGAGTCCGTCGCTGGGCTCCCAGTCCTCCTGACCGACCGCCATGGCCCAGGCGGGACCGGGCGGATGCCCCGAGGGCGCCCCGAGAACACAGTCGGTGAGCTCGGCCCGAACTATCCCCTCCGTGACCAGCCAGTCGAGTCCGCTGCCTGCCAGGGCGTGGGCGTCCGCTTGCGTGGCGTCGAGGTCGACGACGGTCTGAAAATAGCTACCCATGAGGCAACCCTAGAAGCAGCCGCCGACAGCACGTCACGGAGCCCATTCATTGGATCCGGCAGAACAAGGGTGCCCTTCCGCCAGCAGATGAAGCCGCTTCTCGACGCCTACGCCGCCCAGCTCACCCGAGCCGTCGACGCTGCCCGCTCAAGTCGCCAACTCGCACGCTCACTCGCCAACTGAAGCGCTCAGTCGCAGCTCGGCGTTTAGCGGGCTCTCGGCCTGGTCTGTCCGGGGAGCGGTCGCCCGTCACGGGCCCTGTGTGGCGGTCTGACGGACGATCAACCCCCGCCGCACCCAAAGGGAGACTTGAATGCGGCGGGGAGGCCGCGAGACGGCCGTAC
This sequence comes from Streptomyces sp. NPDC047981, assembly GCF_040653315.1. Taxonomy (NCBI): domain Bacteria; kingdom Bacillati; phylum Actinomycetota; class Actinomycetes; order Kitasatosporales; family Streptomycetaceae; genus Streptomyces; species Streptomyces sp. NPDC047981. The sequence continues at coordinate 13,329 of NZ_JBEZNQ010000087.1, forward strand.
AGGGGGTCAGACAGGGGTGGGCTCGGGATCGGCTGCCTGGGCAGCAGCCACAGCCGCGTCGCGTGCAGCCTCCCACTCGGCCTCCGCCGCGAGCTTGGCCTTCTCCGCCTCGAACCGGCACCTGCGGCACAGACCTTGTGTCACGACCGGCTGCCCGCAGGGGTTGTCACCGTGGCCGGGGCACACGCCGACGTCGTCCGTGGACTGGGAGCAGGTGATGCAGCGCACGGTGTCGGCGATGACTCCGCGACCGCAGCCGTCGGCGCAGGTGGGCTGCTCGCCCCCGAGGCAGACGGAGCACAGGTCCATCCCGGGCAGGGCAAGGCGTGGGCACACGCCTCCGTCCCCGGCGCAGGGGCGGTGCCGGCCGATCCCCGCAACCTCCGCTTCGAGCCGCGCCCGCTCATCAGCCCAGGAATTCGGGGCGGGGGTCTCGTCCCGGCCCTCGAGCTCCTGTGTTGCCGAGCTGCCCATCGACTGCGCGGGAATCGGAAGGACTCCAGCAACGGGCCCGACCGCGATCAGGTCCCGCAGCCGCCGCGAGACCACCGCGGCGACCGTGGCCCGCAGCGGCCGGGGCAGGGACTTGGACACGAGCGCGTGCCGGATCTCCTGCGGGGTGAACCCGGCATCCAGCATCCCCGCGGCCGGGCCAGGAACACATCATGCTTGCGGGCCTCACGCTTACCGCCGGCAAGCCCCGCCCGCTCCCCCGCAGTCAGGTCACGCCGGATCGCACGGTGCAGCGTCGGAACCGAGGGAGGCGGATCACCCTCACCCCGGGCCGCACGAGTACTCAGCTCACGGTGCACAGCAGCGACGTTGCCCTTCCACAGCCCGAGCAGGGCCCGGATCTCCGCAGTGACGGTGAACCTTCCCGGGTACGGTGCCCGCCCCCCGGCGCCGCAGCCGCAGCCTCGTCCTCCTCGGCCGCCGCCACACCGCCCGCTCCCGCACACCCAAAGCGTCCGCCGCCGCCAGCCGGACATGCCGGGTCGTCAGCTTCCCCTCCTCGCGCAAGGCCGGCAGCCGGCGTACCGCCGGCCCGCGCAACGCCCGCACCGACACAGCCGGCAACACCCACCCCGGCCGATCTGCGCGAGCAGGCCACCGCGATCAGCACCGGAGGCCGTACACACTCCGGATCACTGTGACCGGGTGGTCCAGGCCGAGCGTGTTTGATCACGGTGATGGGGATCTCTGAAATCGGCCAGGGCCGCTCGTCACCTCTCTTGGTCAGACGTTCAACGGAGTGAGGAGCTTCAACGGGCAGTTCCGCGTACACCCACCGAGGCCACCGGCTCGACGTGGGGTGTGTGGGTCGTGTCGACCGGGCAAGGGAGCCATCGGGGTCCACCGCGTGAGCCGTTTACGCTCTCGGCATGCAGCGCAGCGATGTCACGAAGGGCGATGGCTCGTGGGTGGGCCTGTCCCTGGACGTACAGGGCCCCCACCAGCCGGGGCTGTGCGTGTTCAGCGCCGGGCCGCGGCTCCTGGTCTCCCAGTTGTCGCGGCCTGTGTTGATCGCCGTTGTCGACGAGCGGCTCCAGGGCGTGGATTTCTGGCGCACCGACGAGTACCGCTCGTTCGTCCCGCCGTTGCGCGCCGATGTGGGGCGCGCCCTGGCGGGAAGCCCGCAGCGGTGGGCGCACCGCTTTTCGCAGTACCTCAGCGACTCACCAGGCAGCCCGTTGCACGAAGGCCGATGGCTGCTCTCAGGCGACAGTCCGCTCCGCCGCCGGCATCACTCCGGCACCTCGCATGCCGAGTACTGGAGTTCGATGCTCGTCGGCGGCCATCCGGACGGCTTCATCGACTGGTACCTCCATTCAGGTTCGTGGGAGGTCCTTCCGCTGCGGCCGATGCCCGGTGCCGACGAGAGCCGGGTCAAGGCGTACCGCAAGCAGGCCCGTGAGGGAACGCTGCCACCCGTCCTGTTGTGGTGGGTCAGTGGCCTGGACTGCCACCTGGTCCTCGACGGTCACGCGCGGCTCGCCGCGGCGATCGCCGAATCGGTCGAACCTCCGCTGCTGCAGTTGCACCGCGCGGTGCCGCGCGATGACCTGGCCACGCGTATCGATCAGGCCGTGGGCTTCTACGAGGACGAACTGGCGCGCTTCGCCGGACTCCGTGACGTCCACGGTTCCACTGTCCCGGACGGCGCCGCCACCGCCGGCCCTCAGCTTGTCCGTCTCCTTGACGACCTGAACACCGCGGCACAGCCGACCTGGGCCTGGCCCCTACCCGGCGGCGAGGACCCGTGGCATCGCATCGCACGCGAGGTGACAGCCGGCCAGGACTGGCCCCATATCTGAGCCCTGCCGAATCTCTCCCGCTTGCTACGCCCGGGTGTACCGCCGCGCCGCCACGAGCGCACACAGCTATGAAAGGGCATCTCTCCCCGTCACGAGTTCTCACGCGTACGCGGGGCCCCGGTGGAAGCCGCCATCAGCAGGCAGTCCGCGGCCGAGTTGGCCCGTCCCGCCCTGGAACCATCCGGCTGCGGGCGACGTGGGGACATCCACTGAGCACCACTGAGCGCCGGTTGGGGAAACCAGGATTTCAAAGAGCCTCGTCAACGGGCAACGACAGTTCTTGAGTAGCTCTCGAGAATCGTCACGAGATCCCGTTCGGCCGAGAGGCTGGGCGGGATGATCTCGGCGTTTGTGGGGTGTGTTCGAGGAGGTGCCCGAACGCGGACGGGGCATCAGGCGGTTGCCCGGCGGAGGATCGGCCTGGGTTCGGGTGCGTGAGGAGCGTCGGAGCTGCTGCTGGGCGTGCTTGAGGTCGTCGTGTCGTGCTGGGGCGTCATGTGCTCGTGTGGACGGTCGTCGGCGGCCGGGGTGGGGAGAGCCCGTTCGTGACGAGGGCCCTGGGAGCCGTTTCGGAGGGCACCATGATCACGTCGGCAGGATCCTCCTCGGTTGTGGTGCCGGCGGTCTGGTACCAGGTGAACAGCATGTGCAGGTGGGCGCCGCAGACCACCAGGGCCTGCCGGCTGGGTGGAGGTAGTGCCGGTCCTGGCGGAACTTGTCGCTCCTGCCCAGGTCGCCGGGCCGGACTGTGTTCGTCGGTTTCCGGCGGATCAGCGGCAGTTCCTTCTCGGGCGGCGCTCGCGGGCGTTCGGCCTGGGGAATGGGCACGGTGCCGTTTTTTGGGGGGCAAGGCCACCGGAAGAAACGGTGTACCTGCTCGGCCCGCCTTGTCCCTGGAGGGGAGGTTCGCACCCCAGTGCGGTCGTGTTGGTCGGCACAAGCGCGTCGACGACCGCACAAGCCTATGCGGCACTTCTCCGAGAGCCCTCGTGATCGTCGTCACCCCGCCAGGCGCCGGCCCGTCGAGCTTCAGCCGGCGAAGGCCCCGTTCGGCGTGCAGGCCGAGGCGGAGACGGTGGGTTGTCGCGGGGCACGCAGAGCCGTCCGGCAGGAGGCGGAGCATCTGGAGTTCTCGGCTGCTGAGGGATTGCCGAGGGCGGCAGGACATCGAAGGCGTCTGCCGGTCCACCGTCCGCCACCGTGCCTGAAAGGTCTCAAGATGTGCTGCTCATCAGGCTGTTCGCGGTGGGCGGGGGAAACCCGCCCACCCCTTCCGGTACGTCTTTGTATGGTCAACGTCCCGTCACAGAACGATCATTGAGTGCCCCGAACGCCCTCGACATACTTCAGGGATCCGGGGCGTACGCATGTCTGAATACGCCCCCGTTCGGGCCAGGCCCCCGCCCGCCCGATTCGCTCCTGAGCAGGGGGAGTTTTGCGCACACCAGTGAACAAGGCGTACGCGGTCGCTGTCGCCGCCGCTGCCGCCGTGGCTTTGACAGCGGGTATGACCAGCCCGGTGTCGGCGCAGGACGGCGGCCTCACCACAGCGTCACCGGCCGGCGGCAAGAACGCCGGGCCGGGCAAGAACGTGCACTCCGTCGTCCTGATCACCGGCGACCGGGTCCTCGTGGACGCCAAAGGCCGGATCGCGGGCATCGAGCGGGCCAAGGGCCGGGAGGACATCCCCTTCTTCACCCAGGTCCACGGAGGCCGCACCTACGTGATGCCGCGCGATGCCCGGCGGCTTGTCGCCGACGGCACGCTCGACCAGCGGCTGTTCGACGTCACCGGACTCGCCGAGCCGGAGAGCCGCAAGGCCTACCGGGGCGGGCTCAAGGTGATCGTCGGCTACCAGGGAGCCGCGGCCCAGTCCGCCCGCAGCGACGTGCGGGCTTCCGAGGGCACCACCGTCAACCGGACCCTGCCCTCTCTCGGCGCCGATGCCGTCACCAGCGCCACCGGCAGCACCGAGGCGCTGTGGGAGGCCCTGACCCGCCCCCGGACCGACGGCTCGGCGGCGAGGTCCTCCGGCATCGCGAAGGTCTGGCTGGACGGCGTGCGGAAGGCTTCGCTCGACCGCTCCACCGGTCAGATAGGCGCCCCCGCGGCCTGGAGCCGCTCGCTCGACGGCACCGGCGTGAAGATCGCGGTCCTGGACACCGGTATCGACGACACCCACCCGGACCTGGCCGGACGGGTCGCGGCGGCACGCAACTTCAGCCGCTCCGCGGACACCGTGGACCGCGTCGGGCACGGCACGCACGTCGCCTCCACCGCGGCCGGCATCGGAGCGAAGGACAGCCGTTTCAAGGGCGTGGCTCCCGGGGCGCGGCTGATCAGCGCCAAGGTTCTCGACGACTACGGCTACGGCAGCGACTCCGAGTCCATCGCGGGGATCGACTGGGCCGTGGCCCAGGGTGCCGACATCATCAACATGAGCCTCGGCAGCGCCGACCGGCCCGGGATCGACCCACTGGAAGCCCACATCGACAAGGTCTCCGCGGAGAGGGGCGTCCTGTTCGCCGTCGCCGCGGGCAACCTCTGGGACCCCCGCCCCGGCACGGTCAACTCGCCGGGCACCGCCGAAGCGGCCCTGACCGTCGGTGCCGTCGACGACGACGACCGGCTCGCCCCCTTCTCCGCGCACGGTCCCCGTAAGGAGGACCACGCGGTCAAGCCCGACATCAGCGCTCCCGGTGTGGGGATCACGGCCGCCGCCGCGACCGGCACCCCGGACCAGAACCCGCCTGGCTACGTCGGCCTGGACGGTACGTCGATGGCGACCCCGCACGTCGCGGGCGCCGCGGCGATCCTCAAGCAGAAGAACCCCACCTGGACGGGGGCGCAGCTCAAGGCCGCCCTGACCGGCTCGGCCAAGGGCGGCGCGCACTCGGTCTTCGAGCAGGGCGCGGGCCGCCTCTCCGTCGACCGGGCGATCGACCAGACGGTCCTCTCCGAGGGCGGACCGCTCCACCTGGGTCGCCAGCAGTGGCCCCACGACGACGACGCGCCGGTCACCAAGCAGGTCACCTACCGCAACGGCGGCACCGCCGATGTGACGCTCGACCTGTCGCTCGAGGTGCCCACCGGCGGCGACGGGCAGCCCGCGCCTGCCGGGTTCTTCACCCTGGGGGCGCAGCGGATCACGGTCCCGGCGGGCGGCACCGCCTCGGTGGACCTGACGGCCGACACCCGTATCGGCGGCGCGGTCGACGGCTCGTACGCGGCCACGGTCGTCGCGCACGGGGCGGGCCAGAGCGTGCGCACCCCGGCCACGGTGGACCGTGAGGTCGAGTCCTACGACGTCACCTTCGAGACGGTGGGGCGGCCCGACGCGCCCGGCGCCGTCTGGGGCGCCGATCTGTACGGCTACCAGGGCCTCGCCTCGGAACAGCAGTTCCTCCCGGATCTGTCCTCGGGTTCCGCGACGGTCCGCCTGCCCCGCGGCACCTACAACCTCCAGGCCGACATGCAGGCCGATCCCGCGGACCCGCGCATGGGCCTCGACCTGATCCACAACCCCCGGCTCACGGTGACCGGACCCGCCACCGTCACCCTCGACGCCCGGACCACCCGGCCGGTGACGGTCAAGGTGCCGGACGCGGCGGCTCGGCAGACGCGCGTGGGGATGTTCTACACGGTCTCGACGCCCGAGGCCGGGTTCGCCCAGGGCTTCGACGCGCGGAGCTTCGACAACGTCCGCATGGCACGGCAGGGCTCGGTAGGAGCGGACGCCACCCTCACCCAGCAGTGGTCGGCCCGATGGGAGCGGGGCACGAGCGTCTACCAGACCCTCGCGGGCGGCGTGGTCAAGGAACTGCCCACCGGCTACGAGAAGGTCTACGCGGCCAAGGATCTCGCCCTGCTCACGGTAGGTTTCGGGGCGTCCGCGCCCGGCGTCGCCGGAGCTCTCTCGGCTGAGGGCTCGGTGCCGGACGCGGGCGGCTTCGTCGACTTCTACCCCGCCCACCCGGCACCGGGCACCCAGAAGCTGTATCTGAGCACGGACGACGGGATCGGCTGGAGCGTCACCGCGCTCGTTCTGGGCGAGGCGGACGCCGACGGCGGCCGACCCATCGACGTGGTGTACTCCCTCGGCACCGAGCCCCAGCTGAAGCCGGGGAACACGTACACCAGGAACGTCAACGTCGGTGTGGTCGGACCCCGGATGGAGCCGGGCGAGGGGATCGTCCGCTCCGACGACGACATCCACGGCGCGTTCACGATGGTCAGCGACGGAGCGGGCCACTACGGCAACGCCCGCTACTCCAGCGCGACCACCACCGTCCACCGCAACGGTGTGCTGTACGCGCAGAAGGACGGCGCCGTCGACCGGGAGAGCTTCACGCTGCCGGCGGAGTCCGCGACGTACACGGTGGCGACCACGGTCAACCGCGACCCGAAGTACAACCAGACCGGCACGCGCATCGACGCCTCGTGGACCTTCACCTCGGCCCGCAGCACCGGCGCCCCGACGGAACTGCCCGTCTCCACGGTCCGCTTCCAGCCGAAGCTCGCGCTGGACTCCACCGCTCCGGCCGGCGTCCTGCAGACCTTCCCCGTCGTCGTCCAGGGCGCGGCGGCCGGAGCCAACCTCAAGGCCCTGCGGGTCCAGGTCTCTTACGACGGCCAGAACTGGCGGTCCGTCCCGGTCGTCGCGGGCAAGATCACCGTGCGCGCGCCGGAGACGGGCAAGGCGCTCTCCCTGAAGGCCGTCGTCACCGACAAGCAGGACAACCGGTCGGCGGTCACCGTCCACAACGCCTTCCTCGGCAAGTGAACCTCGGCGCATGAGCAACACCACCGAGCCGGCCCGGCGTCACCCATTCCCCTGGTGGCGCCGGGCCCTCGCGCATCCCGCGCAGAGTACGTGGGATGCCGGGGAGATCACCGAGGGGTTGTAGGGGCTGAGTGATGTCATCGGGTCACGTGAGAGCCACGGAGCCCTTTTCCCACCTCAAGCAGCGTGAGGCGGGAAAAGGCTCACTGGCTGACCATCCGGGAAGGAAACCGGACCAACGTCAGCAGTGAGAAGAGCGCAGGCAAAGGACAAGAGCTACGCGAGAAAACGACTCCAACACCGGCCCCGGCACCGTCGTGGCAGCAGTACGCGCCCGACTGGATCCCTCCCGACGATCGACGCACTCGCCGCGATCGACGCGCGCTCGCCGCGATCGACGAGACCACCGCGTCCCGGATCCTCGGCGGGAGCGCCGGGCGGACCCTGCGGGACCGGGCCCGCGGCCGCGCCCCCCGCACGATCACCGTCGAGAAACTGCCCCGAGTCCACCAGCGCGTCGTGCGGGTCCCACCGGGACATCCTCGACCCCGTCCTCGTCCGCGCGGCCCTGATCGACCTCGCCTGCGAACTCGGCGACCGGATCCGCGGCCGCGACCAGACCGCCGGCAGCCCTCACCCTCGCCGTCCGGCTCGCCGACGACTCCAGCATCCACCGCTCCCACCGCCTCCCCCAGCCCTCCGCCCACACCGAAAACCTGCACACCACCACACCGCAGCCCCTGGACACACTCGCGCTCCACCGCGCACGGATCCGGCACCTCACCCTCACCGCCGACGACCACACCCCGGCCGAACAGAGACCCGGAACGCAACTCTCGGGCGGCCGGCCCCGCGGGGGCCTACACGACAGCGAGCTGAGGCGTGTCTACTCCCCCGTACCGGAGGGCGCGGGGGAGGACTCCAGGATCACCGACCGGCTCGCGCCATCGGAACTCCGAAGGGCGAAGACCGTTGCTTCGTGCGGCTGATCCGCACCCCGGCTGTAGTAGTACAGGCCCGCGTATCTCATCTGCACCTCCACCCCGTCGACCTCGCCGATGACGACGAGGCCGTCATCGGCGTTCGCAGATTCCGGCTTCGGCTTCGGCTTCGGGGTGCCTTCGGCGGTGGCGGCGTCGATCAGGCGGGGCAGTTGGTCGGCGAACGCCGCCGCCAACCGCTGCGGGCTCTTCCCCGCGGCCTCGGCCAGTTCGGCCAACGCGTCCTCGCCACCGAGAGCACCGGTCACCTGCCCGGCCGTGAGCGGCTCATTGGGGCCATCGCCCATCCAGGAGGCAACCTGCTCCCGGGCGATCGAGGTGTGATCACGTTCTGACATGGCACCCAGCCAACACCGTCCCCGAAGGCCCAGCTGGGGCATGGCCTCGCGCGTGCCGACAGGACAACCCCAACAGCCCACCGCACCGCGTTGCAACGCGTGCCGGCCGAAGACCGGCGGTCAGGACTGCCCCGGGCGGGACGGCGTGGAGCCGCTCCCGTGGCACAGGCGCAACCCGGGCTGCGGCCAAACCGTACGTGCGGGAGCAGATCAGCGACGTCCCGCTCAGGTCCACGTCGACCTGGTGGCGCACCGTGCCATCGAACCAGTCGTGCCGCGCCGAGACCGGCGCGTACCGCCAGCGTCCAGCGGACCACACCTCAAGCGCCGGGCGGTCGCCGTTCGGCCAGGTCCACACACACGGCCGCGGCCCGTCCTCGGCCTCACCATCCCCGTCACCTGGGTCGAAGCAGCGCAGCAGAGCGACGACCCGACCGGGCCCGGCTGGCATCGCCTGTGCGACCCCGGCCTTGAGGAGGAGACCACCACCCACACCGTGAAGGCCGGCTCCTGGATCCGCGCCTCGGTGAACCACGTGTCCTGGTTGTCGATGAGGTCGTGCCATGCCTGCGCGGCCGTCATGCCCTGCTCGTAGCAGGCAGTGAGCTTGGCATGTTGATCTTCTGCAAGTAGCTGCTGGCCCACTGGCGTGAGGTTGGGGAAGCTAGGGCTCAGCGAGTCCTGCTCGCCTGATGCTGTCCACCAGGTGCCCTCCCCAGATCAGATCGCGGGGCGCCGGAGCACGTTGGTGGGCTCCCAGTCGCTCTTCCAGAAGGCTTCCAGCCCGTACTCGCTGATGAACTGCCGCTCGACCTCGTGGATGGGGTACATCCCCTGGATGTTGATCACGTCGTGGCCCTCGTGTCCCGGGATGCCGACATCGATGCCCAGGTAGTCGTCCCTGTCGAGGACCAACGGCGCGAACACGCAGAATGCCGTCATCTCCGACTCGGGCACGATCCGCTCACCGAAGTTGATCGTGCTGCCGTAACTGAATGGGCAGGTTCCGCGGAGCTGCTCGGCAAGGAAGCCCACCGCGTGGGCCCAGATCACGTTGGTCGAGTTCACGCTGAGGCAGAGTTCCGGCGAGCCGTTCCGCCAGTCCGGATGTTCTGCCAGCGACAAGCCGTAGGTGAGCGCCGTGAGAAGCCCGTCCGGCAGGTCGTCGTACACGATCTCCGTCACGCCCCGCAGCCCCTGCTTGGTCGACTCGACAGGGAAGAAGCGGGGCTCCCTGCCTCCGGAAAGCCGATCAAGATGGGCGAGGTACTTCTCAACGCGTCCGGCCATGTGTCCAGCCTGCACGATCGCTCACCGGCGCACGCCACCGGGGCCGTCACCAGTAACGCTCCGCAACAGGTCCACAGAAGTTGAGCCAGAGCCGAACCTCATGAACATGGCCTCAGGCCGAATCCGCCTGCCTCCCGAGACGGTGAACAACTGCTGTCGCAGCTCGCTACCCCCAGACTGTGAAGCTCGGGGCCAGAGCCAGCCGCGACCCCGGCGACCGACTGGCCTTCCATCTTCGCCGCGCTTACGGACTTCATCCGCGAGCTGAGCGTCTCTGGCACCCGACTGCCTGGACGCCGCGCTTGCCCGTGGCCGGGTCGGCGGGGGCGGCGGCGGGGCGAACTCGTCTCCTGGTGGAGGCAGGCTCACTCTGGACGATCGCTCTCCGGCAAGGCCCGAGGCTTGCTTCGCAGTTCCCGCAGCACCTGCGCCATGATGCTGGGAATCTGCTCCGCCCTGGCGATGAAGGACCCCCGGGCGCGGACTTCCTCATTCGCCTCCTGGGCTGCCGCTTCCTCGGCCTCCCGCCGCGCGTGCGCTTCCTCGAGTTCCCTCCGCTCCCGGGCTTCCTCGGCTTCCCTCCGCAGCTTCCTGAGTACCGCTTCCTCTGCTTCCCTCCGCGCCTGCAATCGCTCGCGATTCATCCGCGCCTGCGCTCGCTTGGCTTCTCTTCGCGCCTCCCGCTCCTGCGCAGCCTGTTCTGCCCTCTCGCTCGCTTCCCGGGCCGCCTGCGCATCCGCCGCTTCCCGGGCACGTCGCCCTTCCTCCTCCGCCACCCTGCTGGACGCGGCCTCGAAGGACTCATCCCCGTGCCGGGTGATCCTCGGGTACGCCTCCTTGAACGCCTCGGCTTCCCGCCGGGAGACAGCCCAGTACGAGCTGAGAAAGGCAGTCCTCTCCTCCTCTGCGGCACCCAGCGCACTCACCAGCGCATCCAGCCCCCAGGGCTGCTTGGGAAACCTGCTGCCGTCGAGCCACCCGCCGAGCGAGATGTCCGTGTACGGGCTCTCACCCGCGAGGCGGCCGGCGTTGGCCTTCGCCGTCATTCGCCCGATGGACCAGTCCCTGACGCCGGCGCGGACCCGCAGCATGTCGAGCACCCGCCCCAGATCGGCCGGCGACATCGCCGCGGTACAGGCCCGGACAATGACGCTCGGTCCTGCGGCCGGTGTGATATCCGCGCTGGTCACGGGGTTGTTCATGTTGTCCGCGCTGTCGTCGCGAACAATCGCGTCGTCCCCGGGACGGTCGCTCTGGCGCGCGATGACGTGCCCCGTGATCACCCTCGGGGCACCGGAGTCCTCGGCGACGGGCTCGGCGACGCCGAGGTGCGAGCGCAGTTCGTCCAGCTCCTCGTCCTGCTCGGCAAGCTGGTCCCGCACAGCCTTCAGAACCTCGCCGATGCGCTCCAGTGGTGGCAGGTCCAGCCCGATCCCCGCCGGCTGCGGCAGCAGACTCCCGGCCCCCGGCGGAGCGCCTGTGGTCCGGCGGGCTTCGGCCTGCGCCCGCATCACCTTCGCCTCGGCCGCGAGCCGCAGCTCGAAGGCCTGCTCGGAGGCCTTCCGTGCGTGCTGCAACTGGCCTTCGGCCTGGGCCCGGTACGCCTCCGACTGCTCCAGCGCGACCTGAAGCTCCCGCGCTTCACGCGCCTCCACGCGGGCGTGGTCACGCTCGTCGGTCAGCTGGGCGCACTGCGTCTGCAGGACGGAGACCATCTCCTGCAGCTGCGAGCAGCGCTTCTCGGAGTCGGCGAGCTTGCGCATCGCCTCGATCTGCTGCAGCCGGGCGTCGTCGAGGCGTAAGAGGACATCGGCGACACCGGCCGGCATCGAAGGCCGGTCGGGCAGACCTGTCTGCTCCCGGCGTGCCGGCCGCCCGGTCGGCCGCCGCCGGACCGCTTTCTGAGCGGCGTCCAGGAGACGGCGCCCTTCGGCCCGCTGACGCTCGCGCAACTCCGTGTCGGCCACGAGCTTGTCGACGACGTCGTCCAGCAACTGTTCGGGGATGAGCTTGGCGCCGTTGCGGTACTCGCTCCACACCGACTTCGAGTACGGGAACGTCTCCGCCAGCACCCGCACCTGGACCCCAGCAGTGATCTTGCGGATCCAGACCGCGAGCGCGTTCGCCTCCTCAGTACGGCCCCGGAGCTCGCTCATCGGCCGCCCTGCCTGCGCCATCCCGCCCCCCGTAACGCGCATCGCCCTCCGGACAACGTGGCCGTTGTCCGCGATCAACCACCAGCCGCCTGGGCCTTCATTGATCGCCCCATGCGGACATTCTCACCCCCCGTCAGCTTGGTCTCCAGCCCGATCACCGAACTCAGGAGGCCCGCATGCCCGCCCCGAACCCTTCCCGCCGCACCTGGGCGGCCGCGTTCACCGCCGTCCTCGTCCTCGCCCTCAACCAGGGCTGGCCCGCCGCCGACGTCATCAAACTCGCCACCGCCGTCCTCGTCCTCATCGCCCTCGTCGCCGGCGCCGGCTCCAAGAACGAGTAGCCGCACATGCGAAACCGGGGACCGCACACATCCCGCTCCCGGTTGTCCTGGAGGCCCCCAGCGGCGGATACGGGCGCGCAAGGTCGCTGAGGCAGGCGGCCGGTCCCCGACCGTCACGGCCGACGTCAGCCGTTCGGGGCTTCGAACGTGTTCACTGCAGTCCGGAAGGCTCCCTGACCGGGCTGGGCAGGATTGATCAGCACCACGAAGTCCGGCAGGGCTCCCGGAACGGGTCGCCCGGCCTCGTCCTGGCTGCCGGCTTCAGCCTGCCAGTCGATCAAGTGGACGACCACTGCATGGTGGCCCTCAGGGACGGGGTACTCAATTGCGCCATCCGGGTCGTCCCTGCTGACGTCTTCGATGCCACCCACGAGCGCGCGACCGCGGGAGACGAACAGGTAGGGCTGGGAAGCGACCAGCTGATGAGCTGTCTCCCGCTCGGTCAGCCGGGCCGGCGCGGCCGCAGTGCCCGAACGGAGCAGAACACCGAACGCGCCGTCTCCGCCGACGTTCAGCGGAACAAGAGCGCCCGCCTGGATATGCCGGACGATGTCCTCGTCCTCCAGGAGCTCGTCCTCCCAGGTGTCGTAGTCGACGACGGCCTCGAACCGCTGCGGATCCCACAGCACGAGCATTCCGCCGTCCGTGGCCACCGTCACCGGAGCCTCATCAAAGGGCTGCTGAGCAGTCACTCGCTCCTCCGGTCATCTCGCTCGCTGCATTCGAATCAGCTGATTCTCCCAGCACAGGACGACGACAGATCTGGCGGAGCCAAGTCACCCCAACATCCGGGGCCACTTCAAGCCGCCACCACTACCCGATCCGGCGCAAGCCGGGGCCGCTTCGGACCGCCCGACAGGGGCCGGCGCAACCGTCAAGGCCACCGGGTTCCGCGAGATCGCCGCAGCCGTCGAACCCGTGATCATCCTGACCGGGCCTCTCAAAGGGCCTGGGCGTACACCTTCTCGGTGGGGTCTGCCAAGGGCGCGTCGTCCGCGAGGACGTCGACGAAGACCCGCAGCGGCCGCAGCGCCTCGTCGGTGCCGTCAACCGCACGCAGCACGGTGGAGGCGTCCGCGAACGGGCCAGCGAGCCGTCCACCCCTCACGCACGCGATCGCCTCGTGCGCGGCGGTCATCACCGTCTCCGACCGTGCCGTACGGGCCAGCCCCTCCACCACATCCAGCTCGTGCAGGGAGGGGGTCCAGCGGCCGACGCTGTAATCGTCCATCAGGGCCTCGCAGCGGCCCGCCAGCACCCGCCATGCCACGTCCACGCCCAGCAGGTCGGCCGACCTGCGCCCGGGGCGCCCTGTACGGCACGGCTCGCACAACGTCGCCGCGCGGGCCGGCAGACCGAGGCCACCGCGCCGGCCGGGCACGCCGCGGCCTCCGTACGGCACGAGCACTGACCACGACGGCCCAGCGGGGTCCGTCGCCGCCGCGCACAGACGGCACATGGGTGGGGCGGACACGCAGGGGCCAGGGGCTCCGGGGAGCGGGGAAGACGTCACACGCCACCAACGATGTGGGGCGGCCCGGCGGTACTGCCCCCAGAGGTTCGGGCGCCGGGCCTGACCCGCACACTCCATACCGGCACTGGCTGCCGTGACGATAGCGGGGAGCGGACAACCTGATCGAGGGAGCCCGGCGCGGGTCCGGCAGTCAGAGGGTGATGGGGCGGCGCCGGGGGTGTCATAGCGCCGCCACGATCGCGAGGGTGCCCGCGAGGGCGGCGGCGAACGCACCCATGACCATGAGCGGGGTCGCCGTGCGGGGGTGCCGGTAGGCGAGGTAGCCGAGTGCGGCCAGGACGAGCAGGCAGACGGCCATGGTGAGCAGTACGACCAGGAGCGTGAGCGTGGACATGAGTCCCCCTGTTGAGTGGGTGTGCCGGTCAGGCACACGGAGTTGGGCGGAGCGGTACGCCCTCCGGTGTCACGGCCGTTGGGAGGGTCTTCGAGGACGCCGGGGCGTTGGTCCGGACTGTGACGGGGGCGGGGGTTAGCCGGTCAAGCCCGATCACGATGGGCAGACGAAAGGCCCCATTCAAGGATTTGGCCTGGGTCTTTGCGGACGCAGGTGGCCTTGAATGGGGCCGCGATCGGCTGTAGGGGGCGATTCCCTCGTATCTGTTATGTGGGGGTGGGCGGCAGATGTGACGTCAGCTGTGCCACATCCGCGTGACCGGTCCTGAGCGGCGGCGGTAACACGTCCGGGTCGTCCGGCCGTCAGGGTGCCTCGGGGCGGGGGTCGGGGGGCGATCCCGCTGGTGTGCCGGGGAGGCGGGTCTGCTTGGCGAGGACGCGGCCGGCTTTCCTCAGTCGTTCGAGGTCGGCGGCGGCGCGGTCCGGGTCGGCGGGGGCTCCTTCAGCGCGCGTTTCACGGCGGCTGTGCGTCCTCGCTTGTCAGCTGAGCCCTGCGATCTCGTCAGCCGCTTCCTCAATAGCGGCCTCGTAGTCGTCATCGTCAAGGATCGGCAAGCCCAGAGTGACGCGGTGCCGGAGCTCGGTCAGGTGGCTGAGTACCTCTTCGTCGGACAGGGTCATGTCGAACCCGGCCACGTCGTTCTTGGCGTCGTGCTTCATCGCGTGCCTCCCTCGCGGAAGTCGTAGCCGAGTGACTCCTCAATGGCCTTTCGGGCCGCGCTGAGCCTGCTTTTCACCGTGCCAGGAGGGATGCACAGCAGCTCTGCGATCTCGTTGACGGGGTAGCCGTCGACGTAGTGCAAGACGAGGCACTCGCGCTTGTCTCGCGTCAGGTTCCCGATCGCGGTGTACAAAGCGATCTTGTCCACCGTTGTCGACGCCAGGTCGAAGGCGTCGCATGGCGTGCGTGTATCCGAGGTGGTCAAAGGGCGCTCGGGTCGGGATGCCAGCTTCTGGTACGCCTTGTTCAGGATGCGCCGGCCCGTGTAGGCCACCCAGCCGACGGGGTTGGGGTGTTCACTGACTTCCGGCCACTTGCGGTACGCGATCTCGAACGCGTGGCTGGCTGCCTCCTGCGAAAGCTCCCAGTCGTTCTGCCGGGCGTTGAGGATGCGGCAGATCTGGAGAAAGTGGGACTTGAAGAAGTCCTCAAAGTCCCTGGCCGGCGGGCGGGGGAGGTGGACCGCAGCCCCGACACCCTTCAGGAGCGCGTTGACGCGCTCCTCCAAGGGCCAGTTGGCGTACTCGGTGAGGATGTGACCGTCGCAGCGGTCCCCGAAGAGCACCACCAGGTTGTCTGGACGGTGGAAGCGCGCGGGCCACAGGAGCCCTTGGGCCCAGGGGTTGTGCTGGCGAAGCACCGAGGACCAGGCCCGTGCGCGAACGAAGTCTTCGGAGAGGACGAGTTCGGAGGAGGCCCCGACGGCGTGGAGTGCCTCTGCCGTCGTCAGGTCGATGAGCAGGACCGGAGCAGTGGTCCGGACTTGCGTCAGGCGCCGGTTCACGACCGCCGCTAGTGGGACTAGCCGCGGTCCGCTCTCGGAATGGAACGGCATTGCCTTCAGCACGGTGTGCGCGACGGCCGCCTCAGGCGTCTGGGCGGCGTAGAGGTGGGGGTACGGATCTGTCGGCGTGCCGTCGAAGCGTCCGCCTCCGAAGTGGTCTGCTAGGCGGGGGTTGAACATCGTCGATGAGATGCGCTTGTGGTGGACCCTGTACAGCCCGATGCCTTCCGGCAGCTCGACAGGCCGAGCCGTCAACGGCCGGGCCGGCGGGGGAGAGATGGGCAGCGACACGGTCACTCCCCACCTGCGGTGAGAACGTTGCGACGAGCAGGGAGCAATTCCGCGGGCGTCGACACAGCGCCATCGTGGCGAACGGTCTCACCGACGATGCGGTCCATCCGCTCCTGCTGCACGGGGACCGTGATCTCCAGGACGCTTCCGTCGGCCCGCTGGTCGTAGATCCTCCCACCTTGCTGAATCGCCAGCGGCGCCGAGAGCAGGGTCGTGCGCCGCTCCCGCTCGAACGCTGCCGCGTTCTTGCCCTCGGCCCAGATCCGGACCGTGTGCCACATGCCGCCTTCCCTTCCTGTTCGGGTACCGCCTGCGAGCGAAAGCGCCGCTCGGATCATCTGAACCACCATGCCCGCTCCCTCAGCCTGTCGTGTATGCCTTCACCCCGGTAAGGCCTTGACCCGGCTGACTGGTTCACACGAATTTCAGGGAGTCCGGGCAGAGCCCAGCGAACCCGGGGTGGCACTGAGATCCGTCGCGGGAACAAGACATCGAGAAGCGTCCCGAAAGCGGGCGGCACCCGGTTTGGGCGCCGCATGTCGGCGGTCGGGTGCGGCCCCGTGTCGGCGTACTCGTCGAAGTGGCTCTGGCAAGAATTCCGTAGGCGGAGATCATCTCGGTGACACGGTCAGCCGCTCCGCGTAGCGGCGGCGGAGGTGGGCGATCAGAACGACG
>NZ_JBEZNQ010000088.1:0-29898 GCF_040653315.1 Streptomyces sp. NPDC047981
CGGTGCATCGCAAGGCGCCGGAGCGTCTCGATAGCGGAGCTATCGGGGCGTTTCGGCAACGCGGCGAGGTGCCGTGCCAGACGCCGCGGCCCCGGTCATGATCCGCCGGACAGGCCCTAGGGCCTGCCGTCCGGCTCGGACGGCCGGGCTCTCGCGCGTACAAGCGTCCACCTCGGGTCCCGACTCCGGCGCCGCACGCCTGCCTTCCGCTTCCCTGTGACGGTCCCTGGCCGCCCTCTTACCGGTCGCCCGGCTCCGGCTCCGTCTCCGGGCCCTGTTCCGGTCCAGACGCCGACTCCTCCTGTCCGGGGTTCCCGCCCACCCTCCCCGTCAGCCCCGCCAGCGAGGCGCGGATGTGTTCCATGTGGGCGTGAATCTCCTCGCGGGCCTCGTCGTGTTCCCGCAGCACGCGTTCCGTCGCGCGTTCCGTCCGCTCGCTCCGGGCCCGGGCCTCGGCGAGGACGTCCGCCGCCCTCGCCTCGGCGTCCTGCTGGTCGCGTCGGGCCCGTTCCTCCGTGCGCGCGGCGTCCCGTTCGGCCTCCGCGAGGCGGGCCTGCGCGGCGGCGGCGAGTTCCTCGTGGTGGGCGTCCAGTTCCTCCGCCCGGGACAGCGCCGTGCGCTCGGCCTTCTCCCGTACGACCGCCTGCTGCGCGCGCTGCTTCTCCAGCAGCGCCGTACCCCTGCGGGACGTCTCCTCGACGGCGGCCCTGGCCTGCGCCCGCCGCTCCTCCGCCTCCTCGCCGGCCGCCACGCGCAGCGCATCGGCCTCCGCGCCCGCCGCCTCCAGGGTCGCGCGGGCCGTGTCCTCCGCCTCCGTCCGCACCCCCTCGGCGTACGCCCGGGCCGCCTCCGTCGCCGAACGCGCCTCCTCCTCGGCCGCCCCGGCGAGGGACTGCGCCTCGGCCTCCGCCGCCCGCACCAGACGCTCGTCCTCCGCCTCGGCGAGTTCGAGGATCCGGCGCGCCCCCTCGCCCAGCGACTCGTACCGCTGCGGCGCCAGCGCCTCGACCGCCGCCCGCAGCCGGGCCGCCTCCGCCCCCATCTCCTTCGCGAGCACCGTCAGCCGGGCCGCCCGCTCCCACGCCGCGTCCCGTTCGTCGGAGAGCGCGGCGAGGTGACGATCGACCTGCGCGGGGCGGTAGCCGCGCCCCCGTCCGACGGCGAAATCCATCCCTGACGCCCCTTCCCTCATGGCCAAAAGAGCCCTAATCGCTCACATGCCAAGAATGCGTCATCGGACATGACGAAAGGCGCCCGACGTGTCCTCCACGCCGGGCGCCTTTCGTCACATATGGCCTACGGTCGGCCAACAGGGGGCCTACAGCAGGCCGTCCCACATCTGCTCCAGGAGCACCGACCACCAGTTCTCCGGCGACGCGAGCGCCGCCGGGTCCAGCATCGCCAACTGCGCCTGGAAGTCGACCGTCCAGCGGCCCGCCTGCTCCGGGTTGAGCCCGAACCGCAGCCGCCACATCCGCCCCAGCAGCGCCATCGACCGCGCGAACTCCGGCAGCCCGCTGTTCACGAACTGCGGCGGCACCGGCGCACCGCCCGGACCGGCCTCGACCGGTACGGCGACGATGTGCGCGGTCCCGTACTGGACGCAGATCGCCCGCCCGAAGTCCGAACCGATCACGAGGTACGAGCCCGCGTCCGACGCCGGCTGGATCTGCCGCTGCGCCGCCAGCTCCGCCAGCGTCGGCACCACCGGCTGGGCCGGCTGCGCCCAGAAGAACGGACTGAAGTCGGCCGGAAGACCCGCCCAGACGAGCGTCAGCGCCACGACCTCGGGCACGCCCTGCCGCGACACCGCCCGCTGGTCGAACCGGCAGATACCGGGCCCGAAGGCGCCCGCCATCTCCTGCGCGATCCCGTCCGGCGGGATCGGCGGCGCCGGCTGCACCTGCGGCAGCGGCGCCCGCACCGGCGCGGGGCGCGCCGGACCGTCCGCGACCTGGTGCAACTCACCCTGATGCGTGAGGAGTTGCCGCATGCCCTGCTGGCGGCCCGCGTGATCCCTGCCGTACGGAGCGATGTTGGTGATCCGCGCCTGCGGCCAGGTCTCCCGGATCATCCGCGCGCAGTAGCCACCCGGCAGCTCACAGGACTCCAACTCCGTGTGCAGCTCCAGGACCTGCTGCGGCGGCACGTTCATCGCGCGCAGCTCGTGCAGGATCTGCCACTCGGGGTGCGGGGTACCGGGAGCGGACCGCCGGATGATCTGCGCCTCGGAACCGTCCGGCGCGCGGTAGCGCAGCACGGCCTGGTAGCCGGGACCGACGGTCGGCTGACCGGTCGGCTGCTGCGGGTACCCGTACGCGGGCGGCGCCGACGGCGCACCCTGCACGGACGGCGGCGGCCCCGGCGGAGCCGGCGGCCCACCCGGGCCCGGCTGCGCCAGCATCGTCGCCGCGTGGTGCACCCCACCGGGCGGAGTCCCGGGCGCGCCGGGAGCACCAGGGGCACCAGGGGCCCCGGGAGCGCCCGGTGCACCGGGCGGGCCGGGCGGGGCGATCCCACCGGGGCCGGGGTGCGCGAGCATCGTCGCCGCGTGCGCGACCCCGGCACCGTCCGACCCACCGGGCACGCCGGGGGCACCGGGAGCACCGGGAGCGCCGGGCATGCCCGGCGGGGCGGGCGGGGGCACGGGCGCACCGGGGCCGCCCTGGCTCGGGTGCGCGAGCATGGTCGCCGCCTGGTGCACGGGCTGCGGAGGCGTGGCCGGACCGGGAGGCGCGGGAGGACCGGGAGGCGTCGGCGCACCGGGGGCTCCCGGAACTCCCGGCGGGCCGGGGGGCTGGGGGCCGTCGGGCCCGAGCTGCGACACCAGCTGCGTCCGTACGTAACCGCCCGCGGGCGTACCGGGAACCCCCGGCGCCTGCGGCGGCGGAGGAGTGCTCCCCCCGCTCCCGCGCGCACCGCGCGGCGGCAGCGCCGCCTTGCTGGTCGCGGCGTCCGCGATGTCCCCGGCCCCCGGCACACCCAGCGCCGGCGGCGGCGTCGGCGTACCCGGAGCGGGCGGGGCAGCGGGCGGAGGCGTCGGCGTACCGGGCGGAGGCGTCGGCGTACCCGGCGGCGGCACCGCGACACCGCCGCCGAGCGACGCGCCGCCCGGCGGCGGGGCGTTCGGGTCGAGGGCCTGGGCGATCGCCGTCGGCGGGAGCGCGCTGCCGCCCGCCATCAGGGCCGTCGGAGCGTCCGCGCCCACGATCGGCAGCGGCGTGTCGTCGTCGTCCGCGCCGGAAAGCGGCGGCGCGAAGACGGTCGCCGGCAGCGGTACGGAGCCGTCCGCACCGCCCGAACTCGCGTTGGCGTCCGCCCACGGGCTCGCGGCCACCGGCGCGGCAGCCGGAGCCGGACTCGGGACCGGAGCAGGCGCCGGAACCGGGGCCGGAGCAGGGGCCGGAACCGGCCCAGGGGTCTCGGCGGGCACGCCGTCGGAAGCCGTCGGCTCGTAGTCGACCGACCGCCCCTCCGACGCGCCAGGCACCGGCTCCGAGGGCGAAGCCGAGAGCGAAGGCGAAGGCGAAGGCGAGGGCGAAGGCGAAGGCGAACCGTCACCCGTCGCCTCGCCGCTCGTCGAACTCCCGCCCGCCTGGGACGCGTTCGGCCCCTTCGGCGGCAGCCCGAGCTTGTCCGCCGCGTCCTGCAGCCACTCGGGCGGGCTCAACAGGAACGACGTCGCGTTCAGATCCACCCGCTCGGGCGGCGC
The DNA here is from genome assembly GCF_040653315.1 of Streptomyces sp. NPDC047981. NCBI lineage: Bacteria > Bacillati > Actinomycetota > Actinomycetes > Kitasatosporales > Streptomycetaceae > Streptomyces > Streptomyces sp. NPDC047981. The sequence continues at coordinate 3,713 of NZ_JBEZNQ010000088.1, forward strand.
CGCCGGCGCGCCCGGGCCCGCCTCGTCCTCGACCGTGCCGTACTCCTCCTCGTACCGCCGGATCACCTCACCCACAGGCAGCCCCGGCCACAGCGTCACCTCGCCGCTGTCCCGGGCGATGACCAGCCGCTGACGGCCGCCGTCCGAGATCGGACCGCCCTCGCGGTCCTCCGCCCAGACCACGAACCCGAGCCCGAACTCCCGCACCCGCACCTCACGGTGCTGGTACCCGGGCACATCGCCGTTGATCCACTCCTCGGCGCGCTCCTGCGCCTGCGCGAACGTCACCACAGCCAGTTCACTCCCCCACCGGGACCACGGGCACAGCGCGCGCGAAGCCGCCGTCCACCATCAGGTTCGCCACCGTCTCCAGCTCCGGCGGATTGCCCGCGAGACGCTGCAGGAACGCGTCGAAGTCCTCGCCGCACGGGTGCAGCAGCCGCTCCGCGCGCTCGCCCACGCTCCACGCCGCCGCGGTCTCGCCGGAGTCCCGCGCGTCGTCGTACGCGCAGAACCACACCGTGCCGATCCGGTCGCCCTTCACCTTCACCGCCAGGATCCCGCCCTGCGCGAACGCGACGCCCAGATAGTCCTTGGTCAGATGGTCGCGCAGACACTTGTTGACGTAGACGAGGTCATTGACCCCCGCCTCCTCGCGGACCGTGAAGAACGGCTGGTCGAACAGCAGCCCCAACTCCGCGTCCAGCGCCGCGCCCACCGGCGCGCAACCACCCGCCGCCTTCAGGAAGGAGCGGTACGCGCCCGGCAGGCGGTAGCCCAGGTCCTCCTCCACACCGAGCAGTTGCTGCTCGGACACCGACACCAGGCCCTTCGGCAGACCGAAGTGGGCCGGCCGGGTCTCCTGCAGCGGACGCGTACCGCGCTTGGCGTGGTCGACAGCCGCCGTCGCCACCCCGCCGTGGTGACGCAGCAGCGCCTTCACCTCGACCGGGACCAACTCCATCCGCCGGCTGCCCGCCACGTGATGCCACGTCCAGCCGTGCGGGGTCGCCACCGCCGGAATCGTGTCCCACAGCTCGTGGCCGGTCGCGGCGAGCGCCGCGTTCGCCGACACGTAGTCCGTCAGCCGCAACTCGTCGACGCCGAAGCCCTCCGGCGGGTCGGCGATCTCCGCCGCGACCCGGGCGTACGGCGAGAAGTCCGGATAGCCGTGTTCGTCCACCCGCACCCCTCGGGGATGCCGGGAAGCCCGGACCGGGTCCGGGAAGTGCACGACCTGCCCGGCGTAAGCCGCGTTCGGTGGCGCGGCGTGCTGCCCGAGCCGACCTGTCGTCATGGCGGTTGCCCCCTGCGCTGGCTGCTGGCTGATTCCGCACAGCCTATGCGCTGCCACAAGCCCGCGACCCGGCCCGATCCCCCCACCCTCCCCACGAACACAGCGCGTGACCAACTGTCACGAACGGATGACGCACCGGCGATAGTTACGACACACCACGGACGGGTTCGAGTACCCCGCTTCCACATAGGGCGTCCCATTTGGCACTCTGTTCCAGCAACTCCGGGGGGATTGCAGGAGGGGAAGAAGGCACCATGTACGCAACACCGACGCCCACGCAGGGTGACCCACGCCTCAACTGGAGCAGCACCGAATCCACCCGCGCCCCGTTACTGCGCTTCCGTCGCGACGGCATCCTCCCCACCGTCGGCGCAGCGCTCTCCGTGCGCGGCGAAACCCTCACCTGCACCGCCGGCCGAGGCGACCGGCCGCCAGCCCTGCACCCACTCGTCCAGGACTTCCTCGACACCCTCACCAGCGGGCAGCGCGAACGCTTCACCGGACGCTGCCCCGAAGCCATCCTGCTCTCCCGCCACCTGACCGCCACCGAGACCGGCCGCTCCAAGCGAGCCCAGCGCAAGCCCCTCACCCACAGCGAAGCGCGCCGCTCCCTCAAGCAGGCCAAACTCACCGCGCGCCGCATCCGAGAGGACGGCGACCCCCTGCACGGCAGCTACGCCGCGCCCTGCCGCTCCTGTACGGCGATGCTCGCGCACTTCGGTGTCCGCACCGTCGACCCCACCTCGACTGTCGAGAACGGCTGACCGCACCTCCATGCCCGACCACCTCAGCACCACCCGCTTCCCGGTCAACGTCGACGCCGCCCTCCGCGAGGCGGGATGGCAGCCCGGCCGCTGGGACATAAAGCTCGCCGAGCAGTGGGCCGACGCCCTGCGCGCCCACGTCACACCCGGCGGGCACCGGCACAGCGTGTTCCCCGCGGCCGTCGAGGCATGGGCGGAATTCGGGGGCCTCCAGGTCATCGCACCCGGCGCGGGCCGCCAGATCGCCCCCGCCACCCTCCGCTTCGACCCCCTCGCCGGGCTCCACCTCGCCCGCACCTTCGCCGACCTCGGCCGGGCCCTCGGCACGGAGATCTCCCCCCTGGGCGAGGAGGGCGAACACCAGGCGGTCCTCGCGATAGACCTCGAAGGCCGGGTCTACTGCATGGACCACACCGGCGACTGGTTCCTGGGCCGCGACATCGACGCGGCCCTGTCGACCCTCATCACCGGAACCCAGCCGACGCGCCTGGTCACGGGCTGACCCACGGCCGGCCCACGCCCACGCCACCCGCTCAGCCGGGTCCAGCGGGGGCCGGCCGGGTCACGGGCTGAACCACGACGCCTACGCCGCCCGCTCCCCCACCGGCAGCACCGCCGACACCCGGAACCCGCCCGCGTCCGTCGGACCCGACACGAACACCCCGCCCAGCCGCGTCACACGCTCCCGCATACCGACCAGGCCGTTGCCCCCGCTCGGCAGATGCGCGTCCGCCGCCTCGGCGTCCGAAGGACCGTTCTCCACCTGCATCGCGACCTCCGCCGCACGATGCGCGAGCCGGACCACGACCTTGGCGCCCGCCGCGTGCTTGTGCACGTTCGTCAGCGCCTCCTGGACCACCCGGTACGCCGTCCGCTCGACCTCCGCCGCGTACGCCCGCGCCTCGCCGAGCACTGTCAGCTCCACGACCGCACCCGCCTGCCGCGACTGCTCGACCAGCTCCTCCAGCGCGTCCAGACACGGACCGTCCTCCGACGCCGCCTCGGCCGCCGCCGCGGCAGCCCGCCCCACCGCCGCCAAGGGCACGGGCGCGGGCACCTCCGCCGCGGCGCCCTCCCGCAGCACGCCCAGCATCTCCCGCAACTCCGTCAGCGCCTGCCGCCCCATGTCGCCGACCAGCGCCGCGTTCTTCACCGCCTTCTGCGGATCCTTCAACGCCACCGCCTGCAAGGCCGCCGCGTGCACCACCATCAACGACACCCGGTGCGCGACCACGTCGTGCATCTCCCGCGCGATCCGCGTCCGCTCCTCCTGCCGCGCCCACTGCGCCCGCTGCTCCGCGCGGTCCGCCAGCAGGGACAACTCCTGCTCCAGACTGTCCGCCCGCTCCCGCAGACTCTCCATCAGCCGCCGCCGCGCCCCTATGTACAGGCCGAACAGCACCGGCGGCGCGTTCAGCCCCAGGGTCAGAAAGACCGCGACGACCGGGACGTACCAGCCACTGGCATCGAAATCCGGCTGGCCGGCGTCGGCCTGGGCGACGTCCTGGCGCACGCGCACCATCGTCACGACGAAGACCGCGACCGTCGACATACCGGCGAGCGCGGCCGTGATCCGGCGCGGCACCTCCGAGGCGGCGAGCGTGTACAGCCCGACGATCCCCATGAGGTAGCCCATCTCGGCGGGCGTGACGGAGATCGACACCAGCACCACGACGATCGGCCACCGGCGCCGCACCAGCAGCACCGAGCCGACCAACAGCCCGAACAGCACCCCCACGGGCACCGGCAGCCCCGCCTGACCGGCGAAACCGACCCCCTGGATCCCGCACTCCAGCGCCGACGCGGCGGCCAGCCCGATGTCGAGCACCGCGCTGCGCCGTCTCCCCCACCACCACAGTCCGCCGGGCGTCATGCCCGTCGCGTCCTGGTGTGCCCCCGTTGTGGTCATGCCCTCCAGCGTACGGGCGGGCGCGAGCCATTTTCCGAAGAGCGCCGGACCCGGGTGCGGCGCACGTCGACCGCGTACACGCGTCGGTCCCTGATCCCTACCGTCGCATGGAGGGGGCTTGGTACGGCATAGTGTTGGGTGCCGGTCCGGCGACCTGACCGAATGTCCGGTTTAGTCGGTTGCCATCCCCTGTGGTGTAATTGGCAGCACTGAGGCTTTTGGTGCCTTATGTCCGGGTTCGAGTCCTGGCGGGGGAGCGTCTTGTCACGGGTCCTGACTTTCTGCGTCAGGACCCGCACTCATATCCGGCCCTGTACCCCCCGGTATCCTGCGGGTGTCCACCACCCGAAGCCGAAGGGCATTCCCGTGAGCGCCAACCGCCCGGCCGCCGTCGTCGTCCTCGCAGCGGGTGAGGGCACCCGCATGAAGTCGAAGACCCCCAAGGTCCTGCACGAAATCGCCGGACGTTCCCTTGTCGGGCACGTCGTGTCCGCCGCGCGTGAGCTGGAGCCCGAGCACCTCGTCGTGGTCGTCGGGCACGCCCGTGAGCAGGTCACCGCGCATCTCGACGCGCACTACGCCGGTACCCGCACCGCCGTCCAGTACGAGCAGAACGGCACCGGTCACGCCGTTCGCATGGGGCTCGAGGAGCTGGGCCAGGCACCCGACGGGACCGTCGTCGTCGTGTGCGGCGACACCCCGCTGCTCTCCGGGGAGACCCTGAAGGCCCTGGCCGGTACGCACGCCGCCGACGGCAACGCCGTCACCGTGCTGACCGCCGAGGTGCCGGACTCCACCGGCTACGGGCGCATCGTGCGGGACGCCTCGGGCGCCGTGACCGCGATCGTGGAGCACAAGGACGCCTCCGACGAGCAGCGGGCGATCCGGGAGATCAACTCCGGGGTGTTCGCCTTCGACGGGCTCCTGCTCGCCGACGCGCTGGGCAAGGTGCGGACGGACAACAGCCAGGGTGAGGAGTACCTCACGGACGTGCTGTCGATCCTCCGCGAGGCCGGCCACCGGGTGGGCGCGTCGGTGGCGGGCGACCACCGGGAGATCCTGGGGATCAACAACCGGGTACAGCTGGCGGAGGCCCGTGCGCTGCTGAACCAGCGGCTGCTCGAGCGCGCGATGACGGCGGGCGTGACCGTGGTCGACCCGGGCTCCGTCTTCGTCGACGTGACCGTGACGTTCGAGCGGGACGCGGTCATCCACCCGGGTACGCAGCTGCTCGGCGCCACGCACATCGGTGAGGACGCCGAGGTGGGTCCGAACACGCGGCTGAAGGACACGACGGTCGGCAAGGGTGCCCGGGTGGACAACACGGTCGCCGACTCGGCCGTGATCGGCGAGAGCGCGTCCGTGGGCCCGTTCGCGTACCTGCGTCCGGGGACGAACCTGGGGCTGAAGGCCAAGGCCGGTACGTACGTGGAGATGAAGAACGCCACGATCGGCGAGGGCACGAAGGTGCCGCACCTCTCCTACGTGGGCGACGCGACGATCGGTGAGTACACGAACATCGGCGCGGCGAGCGTCTTCGTGAACTACGACGGTGAGGCCAAGCACCACACGACGATCGGGTCGCACTGCCGGACCGGGTCGGACAACATGTTTGTGGCACCCATCACGATCGGGGACGGTGCGTACACCGCTGCCGGGTCCGTCATCACCAAGGACGTACCGGCCGGCTCGCTCGCCGTCGCCCGTGGCCAGCAGCGGAATATCGAGGGTTGGGTCGCCCGGAAGCGGCCCGGCAGCGCCGCGGCGCAGGCCGCTCAGCTGGCCACTGAGGACTCCGCCGGCGAAAGCTGACCGGAAACAGGTGCGTCGAACTCGGCGTACCGTGATACGTGCACATAAATTCGGCTGGCTCGCTCACCCGCACGGGAGCGCGGTGGTCGCGACCAGAAGACACGTCTGAGGAGACAGTGCTGTGACCGGGATCAAGACGACCGGCGAGAAGAAGCTGATGCTCTTCTCCGGCCGCGCCCACCCCGAGCTGGCCGAGGAGGTCGCGCACCAGCTGGGTGTCGGCCTCGTGCCGACCAAGGCTTTCGACTTCGCGAACGGTGAGATCTACGTCCGTTTCCAGGAGTCGGCGCGTGGCGCGGACTGCTTCCTGATCCAGAGCCACACGGCTCCGATCAACAAGTGGATCATGGAGCAGCTGATCATGATCGACGCGCTGAAGCGTGCTTCGGCGCGGAGCATCACCGTGATCATCCCGTCGTACGGCTACGCCCGTCAGGACAAGAAGCACCGTGGCCGTGAGCCGATCTCGGCCCGTCTGGTCGCCGATCTGCTGAAGACGGCGGGTGCGGACCGGATCCTCACGGTCGACCTGCACACGGACCAGATCCAGGGCTTCTTCGACGGCCCGGTGGACCACCTGTCGGCGCTGCCGGTCCTGGCGGACTACGTGGGCAGCAAGGTGGACCGTACGAAGCTGACGATCGTGTCCCCGGACGCGGGTCGTGTGCGGGTGGCGGACCGCTGGTGCGACCGTCTGGACGCGCCGCTGGCGATCGTGCACAAGCGTCGTGACAAGGACGTCGCCAACCAGGTGACGGTCCACGAGGTCGTCGGTGACGTCCGTGGCCGTGTCTGCGTCCTGGTGGACGACATGGTGGACACGGGCGGCACGATCTGCGCCGCGGCCGAGGCGCTGTTCGCGCACGGCGCGGAGGACGTCATCGTGACGGCGACGCACGGCATCCTGTCGGGTCCGGCCGCCGATCGTCTGAAGAACTCGAAGGTGAGCGAGTTCGTGTTCACGGACACGCTGCCGGTGCCGAGCTCCCTGGAGCTGGACAAGATCACGGTGCTGTCGATCGCGCCGACGATCGCGGCCGCCGTGCGTGAGGTGTTCGAGGACGGCTCGGTGACGAGCCTCTTCGAGGAGCACTGAGTCACCCGGAGCTGACCGAGTCGGGCCCGCTTCCCTTCGGGGAGGCGGGCCTTTCTCATGCCCTGAGCCTTCTCATGCCCTGAGCCTTCTCATGCCCTGAGTGCCCTGTCCGCCCTGAGGGCGTCCACCGCGATCCTCGCCGCCGTACCGATCGCGGCGTCGGCCGCCGGGAGGGTGACGGTGGTGGCGGCGGCTCGGGTGAAGACCGCGACGGCGTAGCGGCCGCCGTCGGGGTACTCGACGACTCCGGCTTCGTGGCGGAGGGTCGGCAGGGAGCCGGTCTTGCCACTGACGCGGACGTCGTCGAAGGGGAAGCCGGCGGCGAGGCGGTGGGTCCAGGCCTGGAGGCCGAGGACGGCGCGGAGCTCTTCGCCGTACTCCCCCGCGCAGAGTTCGTCGCGCCAGACGGCGGTGAGGAGGCGGGTGAGTTCGCGGGGTGTGGAGCGGTTGGTGCGGGTGGGGTCGAGGGCGCGGAGGTGGGCGACGACGGCGGGGTCGGTGAGGGCGGCGGGGGTGCCGGCGGCGTCTTCGCGGAGGCTGGTGTGGAGTTCGCGCATGGTCTGGACGGCGATGGTGCGGGTGAGGCCGAGGTCGGTCATGCACTGGTTGACGGTGTCGAGGCCGAGGGCGTCGATGAGCAGGTCGGCGGCGGTGTTGTCGCTGACGGCGACGGCGAGGGTGGCGAGGTCGCGCAGGGAGAGGCGGGCGGCGTCGCGCATGGTGGCGAGGCCGGTGCCGCCGGGTGCGCGGTTCTCGGCGGGGATGTCGACGGGGCGGCGGCGGTCGACGCGGCCGAGGGAGGCCTCGCGGTAGAGGGTGGCGATGACACAGAGCTTGTGGACGCTGGCGGTGGGGGCTTCGGTGTCGGCGTGGACGCCGAGGGAGGTGCCGGTGTCGATGTCGGTGGCGTGGAGCTGTCCGGTGACGCCGGCGTCGGTGAAGGCCGCGGTGATGCGGGTGCGGGCCGCGCGGGACGCCGCCGGTGCGGGGGTGGGCGACGCGGACGGCGACGCGGGGGGTTCTGGGGACGCGGCGGGGGTCACAGGGGGAACTCCGATGCGGGGCGGGGGAAGACCATCCTCGGGGACGCGCCGCTGGTGGTGGGGGCGTCGGTGAGCATGCCGGCGTGGGTGCGGAGGGTCTCGTGGGCGGTGTCGGCGAAGAGTTTCACGGCGGGGCCCTCGCGGCCCTGAGGCCAGGCGGTGGAGGTGCGCCAGGTGAGGGGGTTGCCGCGGAGGGGACGCCAGACGGTGCCTGGTTCGGGTGGTGAGTGGGGTTCGAGGGCGAGGGCGCCGCCGGAGAGGACGAGGCCGCGGGTGAAGTCGGGGCCCGCCGCTTCGTGGACGGTGCCGGGGGTGCAGCCGTGGCGGGCGCAGGCGGTGAGGGTCTCGTCGTGGAGGGCGGGGGCTTCGGCGCGGGGGAAGAGGACGAGGTCGCGGCCGGTGAGGGCGGCGGCGGGGATCTCGGGGTGGGCGGCGAGGGGGTCGGTGGCGGCGAGGAGGACGCCGAGGGGCTGGTGGAGGACGGGGCCGAAGGCGAGTCCCGGGGTGGGACAGGGGTGGCGGACGATGCCGATGTCGAGGGTGCCGTCGGTGAGGGCGTCGGTCTGTTCGGTGGTGGTGAGTTCGCGCAGGTCGAGGTCGCCGCCGGGGGTGCGGTCGCGGAAGGCGATGAGGAGGGCGCCGACGGCGGCGGCGCCGAGGCGGGGTGGGACGGCGGCGCGGAGGGTGCCGGCCTGGCCGCCGAGGACGCGGGCGACGGTGGCGGTGAGCCGGTCGGCGGCGGCGAGGAGGTGTTCGGCTTCGGCGAGGACGAGGCGGCCCGCGGGGGTGAGGGTGGTGCCTCGGCTGGTGCGGTCGAGGAGGCGGACGCCGAGTTCGCGTTCGAGGCGTTGGATGCGCTGCGAGAGGGAGGGCTGGGCCAGGTGGAGGCGCTCGGCGGCGCGTCCGAAGTGCTGTTCCTCGGCGACGGTCCGGAAGTACCGGAGGTGCAGCAGCAGGTCCATGAGCAGCAAGGATAGGCAATCGGCTATGGGTTTCATGGCGATCGGGGTCTTGGACCGACGGCCGGGATGTCTGTTTCGCTGCGGGGTATGACGAATCGACGGGTGGGACGGCGGCGGCGGTGGCCGGCGGTGGCGGTGACGGGTGTGCTGGTGGCGGGCGCCGCGGGGTGGGCGGTGGGGTTCGGGCCGCTGCGGCCGGGCGGGGCCGGTGAGGAGGCTCCGCAGGTGGCGGATCCGGCGGCGGTACGGGCCGCCGAATCGTTCCTGCAGAGTTGGGCGGCGGGCGACTGGGCGGGCGCGGCGCGGCTGACGGACTCCCCGGCCAAGGCGGAGCAGACGCTTCGGAACTTCACGGCAGGTCTGGAGATCACGAAGCCGGTCCTGACGGCCGCCGGTGCGACGCGCACGGAGGGCGGGAACGGGGCCACCGTCCCGTACACCGCGAAGCTGCCGGTGGCGGGGCTCGGCACCTGGTCGTACGGCTCCGAGCTGGGCGTGGACCGGACGGACGCGGGCTGGCGGGTGCGCTGGGAGCTGTCGCTGGTGCATCCGAAGCTGACCGAGAAGGAGAAGTTCCGGCTGGTCGAGGAGGAGTCCGCGGAGCTCGCGGCCGTGGACCGGGACGGCGCGCCGATCTCGGCCGCCGCGCATCCCTCGCTGATCTCGGTCCTGGGTCTGGGCGGCGGGAAGCCGCGCGGCGAGGTGCAGGTGGTGGACCGGGTCACGGGCGAGGTGCGGTCGACGGCGGTGCGGTTCGGTCCGGCGGCGGGCGAGGGCGGCGGACCGGTGCGGACGACGATCGACGCGCGGGTGCAGCGGGCCGCGGACCGCGCCCTCGCCCGGCACGCGCAGGGCAGGAACGCGGGCCTGGTGGCGCTGCGGATCGACTCGGGCGAGGTGGTGGCGGTGGCGAACGGGCCGGCCGCGGGCTTCAACCGCGCGTTCCAGGGGACGTACGCGCCGGGGTCGACGTGGAAGGTGCTGACGAGCGCGGCGCTCCTTCGGAAGGGGGCGGTGACGCCGTCGACGGTCGTGGACTGTCCGAAGTACCTGACGGTCGGGAAGCAGTTCCACAACGTGGAGACCTCGGAGATCCGGGGGGCGACGTTCCGGGAGGACTTCATCCACTCCTGCAACACGGCGTTCGTGGCGCTGCGCGGGAAGCTCGGGAACGGGGAGGTGACGACGTTCGCGCAGGAGTACTTCGGGATCGGCGGTCCCGAGTGGAAGACGGGCATCGGGTCGGTGGACGCGCGGGTGCCGGTGCCGGCGGACGAGACGGAGAAGGCCGCGGCGCTGTTCGGTCAGGGGCGGCTGCGGACGAATCCGCTGACGATGGCGTCGGTGACGGCGACGGCGGTGTCGGGCCGGTTCCATCAGCCGCTGCTCGTGAAGGGCACGGAGCAGGAGCGGATCGCGACGAAGGAGCTGCCGGAGCGGGTGGTGGGGCAGCTGCGGTCGCTGATGCGGGACACGGTCACCGACGGCTCGGCGACGGTCCTGAAGGGCGTGCCGGGTGAGGTGGGCGCCAAGACGGGGACGGCCGAGGTGACCGAGGACGGCAACAACAACGGCTGGCTGGTCGCCCACGACGGGGAGATCGCCATCGCGTGCGTGGTGGAGGAGGCGAAGAGCGGCTCGGGTTCGGCGGGGCCGGTGATCCGGGACGTGCTTGCGGAGGTGGCGGCGGCCCGGTGATCCGGGCGAGGCCGGGGCGGCCGGCCGGGCGGCCCCGGCCCGGGGCGATCCGTGCGGCCGGTGATCCAATTGGGTGGCGGGCGCGGAGCCGAGTAGACTGCCGTAGTTGCTCGGCGAGGGAGGCCGTACCCCTGGTGGTACGGCGATCCGTTATCGACGCGCTCTTCGTAGCAGGCCATCGCCAGTCGTGGCCGGGTGACAGGTCACATTCGTCACCTTTACTACGAGGAGTGCACATGTCCGAGGTGAAGCTCGCCACCGAGACCCGTACCGAGTTCGGCAAGGGTGCGGCGCGCCGCGTCCGCCGCGAGGGCAAGGTCCCCGGCGTTCTCTACGGTCACGGCACCGACCCGGTCCACATCACCCTGCCGGGCCACGAGCTGCTGCTCGCCCTGCGTACCCCGAACGTCCTGCTCTCCCTCGAGCTCGAGGGCAAGAACGAGCTGGCGATCCCGAAGGCCGTGCAGCGCGACCCGCTGAAGGGCTTCCTGGAGCACGTCGACCTGCTCCTCGTGAAGCGCGGCGAGAAGGTCACCGTCGAGGTTCCGGTCCAGGCCGAGGGTGAGCTGGCCGCCGGCGGCAACCTGCTCGAGCACGTCCTGAACACGCTCTCCGTCGAGGCCGAGGCCACCCACCTCCCCGAGGCCATCACGGTCTCCGTCGAGGGCCTGGAGGCCGGTGCCTCCATCCTCGCCAAGGACATCACGCTGCCGAAGGGCTCGACCCTGGTCACCGACGCCGACGCCGTCGTGCTGCAGGTCCTGGCCGCGCAGGCCGAGGAGCCGGCCGAGGAGGCCGCCGAGGGCGAGACCGCCGAGGCCGCCGAGGGCGCCGAGGCCTGAGCCGTAGGCTCTGCTTGACGCGACGGGGTGACGGGCCGTTCGGGCCCGTCACCCCGTTTCTTCTGTTCCCCCGCCGGTTCCCCTGCCTGTTCCACGCCTGTTCCCCGCCTGTACGCACACGAGGAGACGAGACCCCATGACGGACGACGCGAACGCCCCCTGGCTGATCGTCGGCCTCGGCAACCCGGGGCCGGAGTACGCGGCCAACCGCCACAACGTGGGCTTCATGGTGGTGGACCTGCTCGCGGACCGCATCGGCGGCAAGTTCAAGCGTGCGCAGAAGGCCCAGGCCCAGGTGGTGGAGGGCCGGATGGGCCCGCCCGGGCCCGCCAACCGGCGGGTGATCCTGGCGAAGCCGATGTCGTACATGAACCTGTCGGGCGGTCCGGTGACGGCGCTGCGCGACTTCTACAAGGTGCCGACGGCGCACGTCGTGGCGGTCCACGACGAGCTGGACATCGACTACGGGGTGCTGCGGCTGAAGCTCGGCGGTGGCGACAACGGGCACAACGGCCTGAAGTCGATGACGAAGGCGATGACCGCGGAGTACCACCGGGTGCGGTTCGGCATCGGGCGGCCGCCGGGCCGGATGCAGGTCGCGGACTTCGTCCTGAAGGACTTCTCCTCGACGGAGCGCAAGGAGCTCGACTACTTCGTGGACCGGGCGGCGGACTCCGTCGAGTGCCTGGTGGCGGAGGGTCTGGAGCGCGCGCAGTCGGCGTACAACTCCTGACGGTCGGACCGTCACGGTACGACTGTACGATCGCGGGTCATGACGCACGCCCGTAACGCCGCCATGGCCCTGGTCGCCCTGCTGCTCCTCGTCGCGGGGGCCTGGTCGTCGTGGGGGTCGGCACAGCACGTGCTGCTCTCCAAGGGCCGGGAGCACGGCACGCTGACCGTGACCGGCTGCAACGAGGAGACGTGCAGCGGCCGTTATGTCCCGTCCGGTCCGCCGTCGCCGCACCACACGCTGACCATCGACCACTCGGTGGCGGCGGCCAAGGGCCAGACGCTGCCCGTGGTGGTGAAGCCGGGCACGAGCGAGGCGGTGCGCACGGGTTGGGGCGGCGGTCTGCACGCCTGGCTGCCGCTGGGCGGCGCGCTGTTGCTCGCGGCGCCGCTGGTCGGGGGCGGGCTGCGGCTGACGCGGACGGCGTGGTCGATGGCGGGCGTGGGCGGGGTGTTGCTGGTGGGGACGTTCTTCGCACTCTGACGATTCCGGACTTTCGACCCCAAGTCCGGGTCGTTCTGGTGAGATTGTTATGAACCCATGGGTTAAGGGTGGCTTAAAGGTGCGGCTAGGCTGCGTCCGCCACCTCCCACGGCATCCCTCATCCCAGATGGACGACTGCACATGCGACGATCCCTCATTCCCGCAGGCGCGCTGGTCGCGGCTATGGCGGGCTCCCTCGTGCTGGCCCCGGCGGCCTTCGCCGCCGACGGCCCGAGCACCCTTCCCCTGCACCAGGCCAAGGACCTTCCGCTGGCCGCCGGCGATTTCGAGACGCAGGAGAAGACCTGCGCGGACATCCCCGCCACCCAGGACGGCTGGCACTTCGTGCTGCCGGGCAGCGGCAAGGGCGAAAGCGCCGTCTTCACCAAGCTGACGGTGGAGTTCCAGCCGGGCGGCGTCCAGACCATCACGGTCTTCGGCCCGCCGTCCGACAAGCACGCCTACGTGAGCTCCGAGCCGGGCGCCAAGCTGATCTCGGCCACGGCCGAGGTCAAGGGCGAGGTCAAGAAGGAGTGGTTCAACCTCTCCCACACCTGCCCCGCCTCGGTGACGCCGACGCCGAGCCAGTCGACGACCGGCACCCCGTCGGTCACGCCGAGCACCTCGACGTCCACCAGCCCGAGCACGTCGGTGTCCCCGAGCACCTCGACGTCCCCGAGCACGGGCGCGACGCCGTCCGCCTCGGACTCCGCCTCCGCCGGCGCGACGCCGTCCGCGTCGAGCGGTGGCAGCTCCGAGGGTGACCTCGCCGAGACGGGCTCCTCCGCCCCGGTGGGCATCATCGCCGCCTTCGCCGTCGCCCTCGCGGGTGCCGGTGCCTTCCTGGTGACGCGCCGCCGCAAGGCCCAGCAGCACTGAACTCCGTAGCAACGACAGTGCCCCCGCCGGAATCCGTGGATTCGGGCGGGGGCACTGTCGTACGTACGGAAGCGGATCAGCCGGTGTTGCGCAGGCCCGCCGCGACGCCGTTGACCGTGAGCAGCAGGGCCCGGGCCAGCAGCGGGTCCGCGTCCTCGCCGCGCTCGACGGCGGCCCGCTGACGGGCCAGCAGGGAGACCTGGAGGTAGGAGATCGGGTCCAGGTAGGCGTCGCGGATGGCGAAGGTCTGCTGGAGCACCGGGTTGGAGTCCAGGAGCTTCTCGCCGCCGGTGACCTTCAGGACCTCGGCGACGGTGAGCGCGTGCTCCTCCTCGATGGTGGCGAAGACGTGCTTGAGCTCGTCGGGCACCAGGGTGTCGATGTAGTGGCGGGAGATCCGCAGGTCCGTCTTGGCGAGCGTCATCTCGACGTTGGAGAGGAAGTTGCGGAAGAAGTGCCAGCGCTCGTACATCTCGCCGAGGACCTCGTCGAGGCCGGCCTCGCGGAGCGCCTTGAGGCCGGAGCCGACGCCGAACCAGCCGGGGACGATCTGGCGGGACTGGGTCCAGCCGAAGACCCACGGGATGGCGCGCAGGCCGTCGAGCGAGACGCCCGAGCCGGGGCGGCGGGCGGGCCGCGAGCCCAGGTGCAGGTCGGCGAGCTGGTCGACCGGCGTCGAGGCGAGGAAGTACGTCGGCAGGTCGGGGTCCTCGACGAAGGCGCGGTAGGCGGCGTGGGCGGCTTCGGAGACGGTGTCCATGGCCGCGTCCCAGCGGGCGAGGGCCTCGTCGGACTGGCGCGGCGCGGTGTGCAGGGCGGAGGCCTGCAGCGTGGCGGCGACGGTCAGTTCGAGGTTCTCCCGGGCCAGGGACGGGATGAGGTACTTGTCGGAGATGACCTCGCCCTGCTCGGTCACCTTGATCTCGCCCTCCAGGGTGCCCCAGGGCTGGGCGAGGATCGCGTCGTGCGAGGGGCCGCCGCCGCGGCCGACGGTGCCGCCGCGGCCGTGGAAGAGCCGCAGGCGCACGCCGTAGCGGTGGGCGACGTCGCGGAGCCTGCGCTGGGCGCGGTGGATCTCCCACTGGCTGGTGGTGATGCCGCCGAACTTGGAGGAGTCGGAGTAGCCGAGCATGACCTCCTGCACGTCGCCGCGGAGCGAGACGAGGCGCCGGTAGGAGGGGTCGGCCAGCATGTCGTTGAGGATGACGTCGGCGGCCTTGAGCTCGTCGGTGGTCTCCAGGAGCGGCACGATGCCGATCTTGGCCCAGCCGGCGTGCAGGTCGATGAGGCCGGCCTCGCGGGCGAGCACGGTGGCGGCGAAGACGTCGTCGGCGCCCTGGCACATCGAGATGATGTACGACTCGATGACCTCGGGGCCGAAGCGCTCGAAGGCCTCCTTGACGGTGCCGAACACGCCGAGGGTCTTCTGGCCCGCGGCGTCCAGCGGCGCGGGCGTGGGGCCGAGCGGGCGGCGGGAGCGCAGCTCCTTGGCGAGCAGCTTCTGCCGGTAGTCGCGGGGCATGTCCGCGTACCGCCAGGACTCCTCGCCGAGCCGGTCGAAGAGCTGGCCGAGCGCGTGGTGGTGGGCGTCGGCGTGCTCGCGGACGTCCATGGTGGCGAGCTGGAGGCCGAAGGCGGACAGGGTGCGGATCGTGCGGTCCATCCGGCCGTCGGCGAACAGGCCGCCGCGGTGCTCGCGCAGCGAGGTCTGGATCAGGGTGAGGTCGTGGAGGAGCTCCGACGTGCCGAGGTAGTCGCGGCCCTCCTGGTGCGGGGTGCCCTTGGCGAGGCGCTCGCGGGTGTTGACGAGCTTCTGCCGGATGCACGTGGCCTTGAGGCGGTACGGCTCCTCGGCGTTGAGGCGCTTGTAGCGGGGGCTGATCTCCGGGAGGCGCTCCAGGTCGCGCTGGAGGGAGGTGAGGAGCTCCTCGGTGGCGCCGGTGTAGCGGATCGAGTTGGAGAGCAGTCCGCGCAGGTAGTCGACGAGTTCGAGGGCGTCGGTGATGCCGTGCTCGTGCTGGAGGATCAGCACGTCCCAGGTGACCTGCGGGGTGACGTTGGGGTTGCCGTCGCGGTCGCCGCCGATCCAGGTGCCGAAGGTGAGCGGGCGGGTGCCGGCGGGCAGTTCGACGCCGACGCGCTCCAGCTCGGCGGCGAGGTCCTCCAGGACGTCGCCGACGGCGCCGGCGTGCAGCTCGTCGAGGTAGTAGATGGCGTTGCGGGCCTCGTCGGCGGGCTCCGGGCGGACGACACGCAGCTCGTCGGTCTGCCAGATGAGGTCGATGTTCTCGGCGAGCCGCAGGTCGAGCCGGCGCCGGTCGGCCGCGATCGCCGGGGTCTCCAGGAGGGCGGCGATCCGGCGGAGCTTGTTGAGGACCGAGCGGCGGGCGGCCTCGGTGGGGTGCGCCGTGAACACCGGGCGCACGTTGAGGTTCCGTACCGTCTCCCGGACGTGGGCCGGGTCGCCGTCCTTCAGCATGTCGGCGGTGCGGGCGAGCAGGCCGCCCTCGGCGGCGCGCTTCTCGCGCATCTCGCGGCCGCGGTGCACCTGCTCGGTGACGTTGGCCAGGTGGAAGTAGGTGGAGAAGGCGCGCACCAGCTTGGTGGCGGTCTCCAGGTCTGTCTCGCCCAGCAGCTCGGCCGCAGCCTCGCCGTCCTCGCGGGTGAGGCGGCGGACCTTCTCGACGAGGTCGAGGAGGTCGCGCCCCTCCTGCCGGACGAGGGTCTCGCCCAGCAAATCGCCCAGTCGGCGGATGTCGGAACGCAGCTCGGCGCTGGCGGTGGGGGTCTGGTCGGCACTGCTCACAGGTGCGGCTCCTTGCAGTGTTCGGGCACATCTGGAGGGGTACTGGAGGCTTGCGGACCGCGCTGTCCGACGCACACAGGATAGGTGTCCATCCCTTGGACACCAGCTAGCCCCTCGTGTGCCCTCTTGCCGCGCGCCCCGGCGCTGCCATACTTACGTCGCCGTAGGTTACGGTCCCGTAGCCACGACTCCATTCCCTCGCTTCTCACCCCCCAGGGGACACCCATGACCTCCAGTCCCGAGGTGCTCGAAACCACCGGCCAGGACCTCTCCGCAACGGATCGACTGCCCTCCGCCACGCTCGGCGGGGACAGCAAGCGTTCGATCGAGCAGATCACCCTGCTGCTGTTCATCACGGTTCCGTTCCTGGCGCTGCTCGCGGCGGTTCCGCTGGCCTGGGGCTGGGGCGTGAGCTGGCTCGACCTGGGCCTGATGGTGGCGATGTACTACATCGGCTGCCACGGGATCACGATCGGTTTCCACCGGTACTTCACGCACGGTTCCTTCAAGGCGAAGCGGCCCCTGCGGATCGCCCTGGCGATCATGGGTTCGCTGGCCGTGGAGGGCCCGCTGGTGCGGTGGGTGGCGGACCACCGCAAGCACCACAAGTTCTCCGACGCGGAGGGCGACCCGCACTCGCCGTGGCGGTTCGGCGAGACGGTTCCGGCCCTGATGAAGGGCCTGTGGTGGGCGCACATCGGCTGGATGTTCGACGAGGAGCAGACGCCGCAGCACAAGTACGCGCCCGATCTGATCAAGGACCCGGCGATCCGGGCGATCTCGCGCCAGTTCATCTACTGGACGATCCTGTCGCTCGCGATCCCGCCGATCGTCGGCGGTCTGGTGACGATGTCCTGGTGGGGCGCGTTCACGGCGTTCTTCTGGGGCTCGCTGGTACGGGTCGCGCTGCTGCACCACGTGACGTGGTCGATCAACTCCATCTGCCACGCGGTCGGCAAGCGGCCCTTCAAGTCCCGTGACCGCTCGGGCAACGTGTGGTGGCTGGCCGTGCTGTCGTGCGGCGAGTCCTGGCACAACCTGCACCACGCGGACCCGACGTCGGCGCGCCACGGGGTGCTGCGCGGTCAGGTCGACTCCAGCGCGCGGCTGATCCGCTGGTTCGAGCAGCTGGGCTGGGCGTCCGACGTGCGGTGGCCGAACGCCTCGCGGATCGAAGCCCGGCGCCGGGGCGAGCCCGCCGACGCGGCATGATGGAGGACGTGGCGATCGACGGCAGTACCAGCGGCACCAGTGGCACCGGAAGCAGTGAGAGCAAGCCCCGGCGTGGCCGCCGGGTGCGGATGACGGGTGCGGAGCGCCGGGAGCAGCTGCTGGACATCGGCCGGACGCTCTTCGCCGAGAAGGGCTTCGAGGGCACGTCGGTGGAGGAGATCGCGGCGAAGGCCGGGGTGTCCAAGCCGGTGGTGTACGAGCACTTCGGCGGCAAGGAGGGGCTGTACGCGGTCGTGGTCGACCGGGAGATGCGCCAGCTGCTCGACATGGTGACGGGGGCGCTGACGGCGGGCCATCCGCGCGAGCTCCTGGAGCAGGCGGCGTTCGCGCTGCTGGACTACATCGAGCGGTACACGGACGGTTTCCGGATCCTGGTCCGTGACTCGCCGGTGGCGCAGTCGACGGGCACGTTCGCGTCGCTGATCAGCGACATCGCGACGCAGGTGGAGGACATCCTGGGCCTGGAGTTCAAGGCCCGGGGCTTCGACCCGAAGCTGGCGCCGCTGTACGCGCAGGCGCTGGTGGGGAGCGTGGCGCTGACGGGCCAGTGGTGGCTGGACGTCCGCAAGCCGAAGAAGGCGGAGGTCGCGGCGCACCTGGTGAACCTGGCATGGCACGGCCTGGACGGCCTGGAGCAGAAGCCGCGGCTGATAGGGCACCGCAAGAACTGACGGGCCGCGGAGCCGTCGGCCGCGCCCGCGGAGCAAAGGCTTGCCCCGCGGCCCGCAGAGCAAAGGCTTGCCCCGCGGCCCGCAGAGCAAGGGCTTGCCCCCCCTCCCCGCCCGTCGGCAGGGGGGCTCCCACGCCGCGCGTGAGCCGTGCGCGCGCGGTCGGTGAGTGGTGCGTGAACCGGTGGGAAATTCCACGACTGTTTATCGGTGAACAGATGTATGCTCCCCTCACATCCGGGGGGGTGTTCGCCCTTCGTACGCGCTTTCTGTGCCGCGTACGAAGGCGTCGCGGACCCCTGCGCCCGGTCCGTCGATTCATTTCCTAGGTCCCTGGGGGGGATCTCTTGCGTTCTGCGCGTTCCACGCACTCCCGCCGCGCGCGCCGCGTCGCGGCCTGCACCGCTCTGGTGCTCTCCGCCGGCATGCTGCTCTCGGCTCCCGCCTCGGCGGACGACGCCGCGCCGCGTCCCGCCGCCGAAGTGCCCGAGCCCACGTTCACGCTGCCCGAGAAGCTGAACCTGCCGAAGAACGACGGCGCCCGCGCCGGGAAGACGGCGACCACCGCCGGCACCCAGCGGCTGCGCTCCGACATCGACATGGACGGCACGAGCGACCTGTTCTTCCGCGACGGGGGCGGCACGGTCCACACCTTCCCGACCACGGCGGACGGGAGCGAGTTCTACCGCAACGACGGCGCGACGTCCTTCGTGAAGGACATCATCCCGATCGGCGACCAGGACGGGGACGGCACGGGCCGCCCCGAGGTCCTCATGCTGTCGCAGACCGGGACCCTCTCCCTGTACGGGGACGCCGACACCACCTACGGCAACTACCGCTGGTCCGGCGGCGGCTGGGGCATCTACAACAAGGTCGTCTCGCCGGGCGACATCAACGGCGACGGCCGCGCGGACCTGCTGGCCCGCCAGCCCAACGGCGAGCTGTACGTCTACCAGGCCACGGGCAACCCGAGCGTCCCGTTCGCGGCGCGCGCCAAGGTCGGCGCGGGCTGGGGCGTCTACGACCAGCTGGTCGGCGTCGGCGACAACGACGGGGACGGCCTGGCCGACCTCATCGCCCGCGCGCCGTCCGGTCTGCTCTTCTTCTACGGCAGCACGGGCACGACGACCGCGCCGTTCAAGACCCGGACCGAGATCGGCACCGGCTGGCAGACCTACAACCAGGTCATCGGCATCGACGACTTCACGGGGGACGGCTTCGGCGACCTGCTGGCCCGGGGCCAGGACGGCTCGGTCTGGCAGTACAAGGGGCTCGGCAACGGCCGCTACTCCGCACGCGAGCAGATCGGCCAGGCGGGCGCCTGGAAGAACATCGCCCAGATCAGCGGCGCGGGCAACGTGCCGGGCTCCGGCAAGGACGGCTTCATCGGCCGTGACAAGCCGGGAACCCTCTTCTGGTACTCCTCGACGTTCACCGACAAGCTGCTGCCCCGTGAGCAGATCAGCGACACGGGCGGCTGGGCCGGGGCCACCGTGATCCACTCCTCGGACCTGAACGCGGACGGCAGCTCGGAGCTCGTCGAGCTCTGGGACGGTCACCTGTACTTCAACGGCAACGACGTCGGCGCCGGCTGGGGCGTCTACAACCACGTCTTCGGTCCCGGCGACCTGAACGGCGACGGCCGCGGCGACCTGCTGGCCCGTGACAAGTCCGGCGTCCTGTACCTGTACCGCACCAACGCCTCGGGCACGGGCTTCCAGACCCGGGTCAAGGTCGGTGCCGGCTGGGGCGCGTACGACCGGATCGTCGGCGCGGGCGACCTCACCAACGACGGTCTGACCGACATCGTGGCCCGCGCCACGGGCGGTCAGCTGTACCTCTACCCGGGCACGGGTCAGGCCGGCTACGCGTTCAACGGCCGGGTGCAGATCGGCACCGGCTGGAACACGTACACCAAGCTGATCGCCCCGGGCGACCTCAGCGGCGACGGGCAGGGCGACCTGCTCGGCGTGACCGCCGGCGGCGACCTCTACCGGTACACCGGTGGCGCCTCGCAGAGCACGCTCAGCCCCCGGGTCAAGATCGGCTACGGCTACCAGATCTACAACCTGATGTCCTGACGCCCCGCGTCCCTCGGACAACTGGACGCCCCGCACCGGCCTTCCGGTGCGGGGCGTCCGCGCGTCCCGCGCACCGCGGCTTCATCCGGCGGCCGCCCGACGCTCACGCCGCCGCCGCGCGACGTTGCCCTCGTCCCACCCGACAAAGGGGTATTCTCCCTCCACACCCGGGGGGGTGTTCGCCCTTCGTACGCGCTTTCCGACCTGCGTACGGAGGCGTCGCGGACCCCCGCGCCCGGTCCGTTGATTTCTAGATCCCTGGGGGGGATCTCTTGCGTACCGCTTTCTCCAAGCGCGCGCGCCGCGTCGCGACGTGCACCGCGCTCGCTCTCTCCGCCGGCATGCTGCTGGCGTCTCCCGCCGCCGCCGACCCGGTTCCCGGGCCCGTCGCGAAGCCGGAGCGCTCCTTCACCCAGCCCGCGAAGCCCGACCTGTCCAAGCTCGGCGCGGACAACGCCCGCGCCGGCCGTCAGGCGACGACCGCGGGCGTCTCGCCGATCCGCTTCGACGCGGACGGCGACGGCAAGAACGACCTGATCTACCGCGCCTGGGACGGCGGCACCTACACGACGCCGTCCACCGCCGAGAACGGCGAGTTCTTCGGTGACGACGGCAACGCCGCGCCCGCGCAGGACATCGTCCCGATCGGCGACCAGGACGGCAACGGCAAGCCCGAGGTCCTCGTCCTGTCGCCGTACGGCACCCTGCACATGTACGGGGACGCGTCGACGACCTTCGGCACGCACCGCTGGCAGGGCGCCGGCTGGACGATCTACAACAAGGTCTTCTCGCCCGGCGACGTGAACGGCGACGGCCGCGCGGACGTGATCGGCCGCCAGCACAACGGCGACCTGTACCTCTACCTCGCCACCGGCAGCACGTCCGCCCCGCTCGGCGCCCGCGCCAAGATCGGCAACGGCTGGAACATCTACGACCAGGTCGTGGGTCTCGGCGACAACGACGGTGACGGCAAGGGCGACCTCCTCGCCCGCTCCTACGACGGCAAGCTGTGGTTCTACGGCTCCACCGGCTCCACCACCGTGCCGTTCAAGACCCGCGTCGAGGTCGGCACCGGCTGGAACATCTACAACCAGCTCATCCCGATGGACGACCTGAACGGCGACGGCGCGGCCGAGCTGTTCGCGCGCGACATGAACGGCGCGCTCTGGGGGTACACCGGCCTCGGCACCGGCCGTCTGGCCGCCCGCACGCAGGTCGCCGCCAACGGCGAGTTCCAGCAGGTCGACCAGTTCGGCGGCGGTGGCGCCATGCCGGCCTTCGGCAAGCGGGCGCTCATGGCCAAGGACAAGGTCGGCGCGCTGTTCTGGTACGGGGCGATGAACAACGGTCTCCTCAGCCCGCGCGAGCAGGTCGAGGGCGGCAACACGTGGGGTCCCGCGAACCTCTCCTACGTCTCGGCCCTGAACAACTCCGGCGTGGCCACGCTGCTCGAGCTGTACAACAACCACCTGTACGACGACTTCGACGGGCACGACTTCGGCTCCGGCTGGGGCGTGTACAACCTGCTGGTCGGCCCCGGCGACCTGAACGGCGACGGCAAGGGCGACCTGCTGGCCCGCGACAAGTCCGGCGTCCTGTACCTGTACAACGGCAACGGCCTGGGCAACGGCCTGGCCACCCGGATCAAGGTCGGCGCGGGCTGGGGCGGGTTCAACCAGATCGTCGGCGCGGGTGACTACTCGGGCGACGGCCGGGCGGACATCGTGGCCCGTGACGGCGCGGGCAACCTGTTCCTGTACCGGGGCACCGGCTCCGCCACCGCGCCGTTCATGGCGAGCGCGAAGATCGGCGCGGGCTGGAACACGTACACCAAGCTGGTGGCCCCCGGTGACCTCAACGGCGACGGCAAGGCCGAGCTGCTGGGCATCAACGCGACGGGCGAGCTGTGGCGCTACTCGCCGAGCGGCTCCGCCTCCTTCGGCACCCGGGTCAAGATCGGCCCCGGCTGGCAGACCTACAACGGCGTCTACTAGTCGTAGGCGACGGAACGTGGTCGGCGGAACGTAGTCGACGGGAAGACGCCCCGTACCGGGTCTCCGGTGCGGGGCGTCTTCGTGTGTGCAGCTGTGCTGTCCGTGCCGACCGCGCTAACCGTCCCCCCGTCACGCCGGCTTCGTCGCCACGGCGAAGATCCGCCGGAACGGGAAGACCGTGCCGTGCGGGCCCGGCGGGTAGGCGGCGCGCAGGAGGTCGCGGTACTGGGTGAGGAAGGCCTGGGTCGCCTCCTCGTCGCCCTCGAGCGCGGTCAGGACGGGGCGCAGGGCCGTGCCCTTGACCCAGTCGAGGACGGGGTCCTCGCCGGTGAGGAGCTGGGAGTAGGTGGTCTCCCAGACCTCGGTCTCGCAGCCGAGTCCGGTGAGGCGCAGAAGGTAGTCGGCGGGCTGGAGGATGTGGACGAAGCGGCGGCCCTCGCCGTCGAGCCGGGCGCGCCACTGGGGCATGTCGCAGAGTTCGCCGAGCAGGGCGTGGCTGGGCGCGGTGAAGTTGCCGGGGACCTGGAAGGCGAACGTTCCGCCGGGCTTGAGGGCGTCGACCCACGGAGCGAAGGACTCCGGGTGGTTGGGGACCCATTGCAGCGCGGCGTTGGAGACGATCAGGTCGTAGGGCTCGTCGGGCGTCCAGTGCGCCGCGTCGGCGGGGCGGAAGTCGAGCCAGCCGCCCCCGGCCGTGGTGCCCGCCCAGTCCTTCTCCGCCCGTTCCAGCATGTCCGGGGAGAGGTCGAAACCGGTGATGTGGGCGTCGGGCCAGCGGTCGGCGAGCTGGACGGTCACGTTGCCGGGGCCGCAGCCGAGGTCGGCGATCCGGGCGGGTGTGGCGACAGAGGGAAGTCGCGGTATTCGGGAGAGCAGGTCGAGAAACGGACGTGTGCGGTGGCCGGAATGCCGCAGGTACTGCTGGGGATCCCAGGTTGGCGCGGTGGACGCGGAGGATGGTGCGGAATACATGTTCGAGCCCCCTTGCTGGAACGAGCTGCCGAAGCGGAACTAAGTCCCGGCCCCGTCCTTCCCCATAGTCCATCCGAATATATCTTGACGTCAAGAGACTTTATGTCAACAGACCCTCTACACTGATCGTCATGGAGGACGAGGTCGACCGGTTGGTCGCTGCATGGCGCCGCGAGCGCCCGGACCTCGACGTGGAACCGCTCGAGGTGCTCAGCCGCGTCTCCCGGCTCGCCCGGCACCTCGACCGCGCCCGTCGGCTCGCCTTCTCCGAGCACCAGCTGGAGCCCTGGGAGTTCGACGTCCTCACCTCGCTCCGCCGCGCGGGCGCGCCGTACCAGCTCTCCCCCGGCCAGCTCCTCACCCAGACACTGGTCACCTCGGGCACGATGACCAACCGCATCGACCGGCTCACCAAGAAGGGCCTGGTCGAGCGGCTGCCCGACCCCAGCGACCGGCGCGGCGTCCTGGTCCGGCTGACCCCCGAGGGGCGCGACCGGGCCGACCAGGCGCTCGCCGGACTGCTCGCCCAGGAGCGGGCCATCCTCGCCCAGCTCTCCCGCGGCGAGCGCGGCGAACTGGCGGCGCTGCTACGCCAGCTGACCGCCCCGTTCGACAACATCCCCGGATAGCTCCGCCGGCCCGACCCCGGCCCTGCGCGCGAGGGCCACGGCGGCCAGCGTGGAGTGCACTCCCAGCTTCCCCAGCACGTTCTGCATGTGCGTACGGACGGTGTGCGGGGAGAGGAAGAGCCGCTCGGCGACCGCCTTGCGGCCCAGACCCGCCACCATGCAGCGCAGCACCTCGCGCTCGCGCGGGGTCAGCGACTCCACCAGCTGCTCGCTCTCGGTGCGGTGCCTGCGGGCCGCCGTCAGCTCCTTCAGGACGCCGGTGAGCAGGGCGGGCGGGAGATGCGTCTCGTCGCGCAGGACGCCCCGGATGACCGCGAGGAGCCGCTGCAGCGAGCAGTCCTTGGCCACCCAGCCCGAGGCGCCGGCCTGCAGGGCGAGCGCGGCCCGGTGCGGGTCGTCCTTCTCGGCGAGCACGACCGTACGGACGGCGGGCTGCACGGACCGGACCCCGGCGACCAGGGAGATGCCGTCGACGACCCCCTCGCCGCCGTCCGGCACGGCCTGGGCGATCGCCGGCGCGCCGGCCGGTCCCACGGCCGCGCCCAGGTCGGCGTCGACCAGCATCACGTCGTACCGGCGCGCCTCGGCGACCGAGCGGTCCAGACAGCGCAGCGCGGCAGGGCCGCTGCCCGCGGCGGAGACGTCGACGTCGGGCTCCGCCGCGAGGGCGGCGGCCAGCGACTCGGCGAAGATGCGGTGATCGTCCACCACCAGGACCCGGATACGAGCCACGGACACCCCCAAGTGTCGAGGAGCGGAACCGGCGCGGGTACGGCGCCGGGGACGAGGGTCCGTCGATCGCACGGCCGCCGCCGTGCAGTGACTGCTACCCCGTCCCGGGCGCCGTACCCGACTGGCCTTACCCCCTGATGCGCGCCGGCCCCCACCGGCGCTGAGCACAGCGTACGGGCGGGGGACGGCCGGGGTAGCCGATTGGGAGAACTGACCGAACACGGTGGATACGGGTGCGTCACCCGGACACGGACGCGACAGAAGTCGACAGTTCCGCTCGCCGGCTTCGAGCACTCCGGGGTGCGCTCACACGCGACGTGCTCCCCCGGACGGCACCGCGGGGAAGACCGCCGGCGCGGCGAACCCGGCCCCGGCGAAGGCCTTCTCGACCGCGGCGGCCACGGACTCGGCCCGCTCCTCGGTCACGAGGACGATCGCGGAGCCGCCGAAGCCGCCGCCGGTCATCCGCGCGCCGAGCGCGCCCGCCGCGTTCGCCGCCTCGACCACGAGGTCCAACTCGGGGCAGGAGACCCGCAGATCGTCCCGGAGCGAGGCGTGGCCCTCGGTGAGCACCGGGCCGACGGCCGCCGCGTCCCCGGCGTCGAGGAGGGCGATCGTCCGCTCGACCCGGTGATTGTCCGAAACCACGTGCCGGACATAGCGGCGAACCGATTCCTCGCTCAAACGCGCGAGGGATTCGGGCAGTTGCACGTACGGGACTTCACGCAGGGAGCGCACGCCGAGCGCCCGCGCACCCGCCTCGCACCCGGCGCGCCGCTCCGCGTACGCGCCGTCCCCGAGTGCGTGCTTCACCCGGGTGTCGACGACGAGGAGCCGCAGCCCCTGCGCGGCCAGGTCGAAGGGCACCTGCCGGTACGCGAGGTCACGGGTGTCCAGGAAGAGCGCGTGGCCCTCGATCGCGCACGCGGACGCCATCTGGTCCATCACGCCGCACGGGACGCCGACGAAGGCGTTCTCCGCGCGCTGGGCGAGGACGGCGAGTTCGGGGCGGGAGAGCTGGAGGCCGAAGAGGTCGTTCAGGGCGAGCGCGGTGACGACCTCCAGGGCTGCGGAGGACGACAGGCCCGCGCCGGTCGGCACGGTGGAGGCGAGGTGGATGTCCGCCCCGGTGACCGGGTGCCCGGCCGCACGCAGCGCCCAGACGACCCCGGCCGGGTACGCGGCCCAGCCGAGGTCGCCCGCGAGCGGCGCGAGGCCCGCCACGTCGAGGCGGACGACACCGCCCTCGACGTCGGCGGAGTGGAGCCGCAGCAGCCCGTCGTCGCGCCGGGAGACGGCGGCGACGGCCGTGTGCGGCAGGGCCAGCGGCATCACGAAGCCGTCGTTGAAGTCGGTGTACTCGCCGATCAGGTTGACCCGCCCCGGGGCCGCCCAGACGCCCTCGGGCGCCGTCCCGTACAGCGCCTCGAACGCGCCCGTGACGTCTCTGCGCGCTCTGCTCATCCGCGCTCCCGCTCCCTCTCCCTCGCGAACGCCCAGGCGTCCCGCACGATGTCCGCCAGGTCCGGGCGGGACGGAATCCAGCCGAGCCG
>NZ_JBEZNQ010000089.1:0-29698 GCF_040653315.1 Streptomyces sp. NPDC047981
GCCCGGCCCCGCGCACCCCGCCCGCCCGGCCCGCCCCCGGCCCCCGGCCGCCGCACGGCCGGCCGCCGCGCGCTCGGGCGCCCCGCGCAGACCCGCGCCCCGCCCGCCGGCGCGGAAGGTGCGCACGATCCGGCTCGGCAGCCCCAAGCCCCGGCTGCGGCTCGTCTCCCTCGGCCTGACCCTCGTCATGCTCGCCTTCGTCGTCCGGCTGCTCCAGGTGCAGGCCGTCGACGCGCCCGTGCTCGCCGCGAAGGCCGAGGCCCACCGCTTCCAGGAGTACACGCTCTCCGCCGAGCGGGGCGAGATCACCGACCGCTCGGGGATCGCCCTCGCCACCAGCGTCGACGCGTACGACATCACCGCCGACCCCAAGCTCTTCACCCCCGAGGAGAGCAAGGTCCGGGACGCCCCCGAGCAGGCCGCAGCGCTCCTCGCGCCGCTCCTCGGGAAGCAGCCCGCGGACCTGGCCAAGAAGCTCCGTACCCCCAAGTCCCGCTACACCCTGCTCGCGCGCAAGCAGACCCCCCAGGTCTGGAACCAGATCAAGGACCTCAAGAAGGTCTACGAGAAGAAGGCCAAGCCGGCCGAGGGCGGAAACGGCGTCAACCTGCTCGGCGGGATCCTCAGCGAACCCAGCACCAAGCGCGTCTACCCCAACGGGGAGCTGGCCGCCGGGATACTGGGTTACGTCAACGCCGAGGGCCGCGGCGCCGGGGGCCTGGAGTCCATGCTCGACAAGGAGCTGGCGGGCGAGGACGGCAAGATCAGGTTCGCCCAGTCCGGCGGGCGCCAGGTGCCCACCGCGGGTTCCCAGGGCACCCCGGCCGTGCCCGGCTCCGACATCGAGCTGACCATCGACCGGGACATCCAGTGGGCCGCCCAGCAGGCCATCACCGAGCAGGTGAAGAAGTCCAAGGCCGACCGCGGCTACGTCATAGTGCAGAACACCCGGACCGGCGAGGTCCTGGCCATGGCCAACGCCCCCGGCTTCGACCCCAACGACCTCTCCGCGGCCAACGCCGCCGCGATGGGCAACGCGGCCCTCCAGGACGCCTACGAGCCCGGCTCCACCAGCAAGGTCATGTCCATGGCCGCCGTCCTGGAGGAGGGCGCGGCCACCCCCGGCACCCATGTCACCGTCCCCAACCGGCTGCACCGCGGCGACCGGCTCTTCAAGGACGACATCGACCACCCGACCTGGTACCTGACCCTCAACGGAGTCCTCGCCAAGTCCAGCAACATCGGCACCATCCTGGCCACCGGCCAGCTCGGCAGGACCCAGGCCGAGTCCAACCAGGTCCTCTACTCCTACCTGCGCAAGTTCGGCATGGGCAGCCCCACCGGGCTCGGCTACCCGGGCGAGACCCCGGGCATCCTCGCCAAGCCCCAGGACTGGTCGACCTCGCAGCAGTACACGATCCCCTTCGGCCAGGGCCTCTCGGTCAGCGCCATGCAGGCCGCCTCGGTCTACTCGACCATCGCCAACGGCGGCGTACGGATCGAGCCCACCCTCGTCCGCGGCACCAAGGGACCCGACGGCCGGTTCACCCCGGCACCCGCCCCCGAGCAGACCCGCGTGGTCAGCGAGAAGACCGCGAAGACCCTCGCGCAGATGATGGAGTCCGTGGTCGGCGACGAGGAGGGCACCGGCACCAAGGCCCGCATCCCCGGCTACCGGGTCGCGGGCAAGACCGGCACGGCCAACCGCGTCGACCCCGAGCTCGGCCGCTACAAGGGGTACACCGCCTCCTTCGCCGGCTTCGCGCCCGCCGACGACCCGCAGATCACGGTCTACTGCGCGATCCAGAACCCCACCAAGGGCAGCTACTTCGGCGGCCAGATCTGCGGCCCCATCTACAAGAAGGTCATGGAGTTCGCCCTCAAGACGCTCCATGTGGCCCCCACCGGCAGCGAGCCCGCCCGACTGCCGGTCACGTTCAAGGACAGCGAGTGACACCCCGGGAGCACCAGTGAGCACGATCACCCCAGATTCCGGGAACCGGAAATCGAACTCCGGCGACGCCCCGGCCTCTTTTGGCCCCGCGACGGGTGGGCCCGGTACGCTCACCGCCGTGCCACACGCTGATCAGTACCGAACCACCCCGCCCCGCCCGGAGCAGGCCCGCCCGACACCCCTGGGCGACCTGGCCGCACGGCTCGGCGTCGGGGCGCCCGGCGACGCGGACGTCACGGGCATCACCCACGACTCGCGGGCGGTACGCCCCGGCGACGTCTACGCGGCCCTGCCCGGCGCCCGGGTGCACGGCGCCGACTTCGCCGCCCAGGCCGCCGGTCTCGGCGCCGCCGCGATCCTCACCGATCCGGCCGGCGCCGACCGCGCCGCCGCGACCGGGCTGCCGGTCCTGGTCGTGACGGACCCGCGCGGCCGGATGGGCGAGCTCGCCGCCGAGATCTACGGCCGGCCGGGTGAGGACCTCCTCCAGATCGGCATCACCGGCACCTCGGGCAAGACCACCACCGCCTACCTGGTGGAGGGCGGCCTCAAGGCGGCCGGCCGCCGGAGCGGCCTCATCGGCACGGTCGAGATGCGGATCGGCGACGAGCGCATCAAGTCCGAACGGACGACCCCCGAGGCCACCGACCTCCAGGCCCTCTTCGCCGTCATGCGCGAACGTGGTGTCGAGGCGGTCGCCATGGAGGTCTCCAGCCACGCGCTCGTGCTCGGCCGGGTCGACGGCTGCGTCTTCGACGTCGCGGTCTTCAACAACCTCAGCCCGGAGCACATGGAGTTCCACTCCGACATGGAGGACTACTTCCAGGCCAAGGCGCGGCTGTTCACCCCCGAGCGCAGCAGGCGCGGCGTGGTCAACCTCGACGACACCTACGGCCGCCGGCTCGCCACCGAGTCCGGCGTCCCGGTCGTCACCTTCTCCGCCGAGGGCCACCCGGACGCCGACTGGCGCGCCGAGTCCGTCGAGATCGGCTCCCACGGCTCCACGTTCACGGTCGTCGGCCCCGAGGGCGAGCGGATCACCGCCGCCGCTCCGCTGCCCGGCCCGTTCAACGTCGCCAACACCCTGGCCGCGATCGTCACCCTGGCCACCGCCGGGATCGACCCGCAGACCGCCGCCGACGGCATCGCCGCCGTCCCCGGTGTCCCGGGCCGCCTGGAGCGCGTGGACGCCGGCCAGCCGTACCTCGCGGTCGTCGACTACGCGCACAAGACGGACGCCGTCGAATCGGTCCTGCGCTCGCTGCGCAAGGTCACCGAGGGCAGGCTGCACATCGTCCTCGGCTGCGGCGGCGACCGGGACACCACCAAGCGCGGACCGATGGGCGCCGCCGCCGCGCGCCTCGCCGACACCGCCGTACTGACCTCCGACAACCCCCGCTCCGAGGACCCCCTCGCGATCCTGGCCGCGATGCTCGCGGGCGCCGCAGAGGTGCCCGCGCACGAGCGCGGCGACGTCCTGGTCGACGCCGACCGCGCCTCCGCCATCGCCGCGGTCGTGGCCCGCGCGCAGTCGGGCGACACCGTGCTCGTCGCCGGCAAGGGCCACGAGCAGGGCCAGGACATCGCCGGGGTGGTCCGCCCCTTCGACGACCGCCAGGTCCTGCACGAAGCGATTGAACGCAGCCTCAAGAACAGTCAGGGATAAGTTGTGATCGCCCTCTCCCTCGCCGAGATCGCCGAAATCGTCGGCGGGCAGTCGTACGACATACCGGATCCGGCCGTCCGGATCACCGGTCCCGTCGTCATCGACTCCCGTGAGGTGAAGCCCGGCAGCCTGTTCGCCGCCTTCGCCGGCGAACAGGTCGACGGCCACGACTACGCGGCCCGCGCCGTCGAGGCGGGCGCGGCAGCCGTGCTGGCCGCCCGCCCCGTCGGGGTGCCCGCGATCGTCGTGGACGACGTCCAGGCGGCGCTCGGCGCGCTCGCCCGCGCCGTCGTCGAACGCCTCGGCACCGATGTCGTCGCGCTGACCGGATCGGCCGGCAAGACCTCCACGAAGGACCTGATCGCCCAGGTCCTCCAGCGCCACGCGCCCACCGTCTGGACACCCGGCTCGCTCAACAACGAGATCGGGCTGCCGCTGACGGCGCTGCGCGCGAGCGACGACACCCAGCACCTGGTGCTCGAGATGGGCGCCCGCGGCATCGGTCACATCCGCTACCTCACCGGACTGACCCCGCCGCGGATCGGACTCGTCCTCAACGTGGGCACCGCCCACATCGGCGAGTTCGGCGGCCGCGAGCAGATCGCCCAGGCGAAGGGCGAACTCGTCGAGGCGCTGCCGCCCGCCGACAAGGGCGGCGTGGCGGTCCTCAACGCCGACGACCCGCTCGTGCGCGCCATGGCCGCCCGGACCCGGGCGCGCGTGACGCTGTTCGGAGAGTCGGACGAAGCGGTCGTACGTGCCGAGAACGTCCACCTCACAGCTGCCGGACAGCCCTCATTCCGGCTTCACACACCCACCGGGTGCAGTGATGTGACCTTGCGCCTGTACGGTGAGCACCACGTGTCGAACGCGCTCGCCGCGGCCGCCGTCGCCCATGAGCTGGGCATGCCCGTGGAGGAGATCGCCACCGCGCTCTCCGAGGCAGGCACCCTGTCGCGCTGGCGCATGGAGGTCACCGAGCGTCCGGACGGCGTGACGATCGTCAACGACGCCTACAACGCGAATCCCGAGTCCATGCGAGCCGCTCTGCGCGCGCTCGCGGCCATGGGCCGGGGAGCACAGGCCCAGGGGGGCCGCACGTGGGCGGTGCTCGGCAAGATGGCCGAGCTCGGGGACGCATCGCTCGCCGAGCACGACGCGGTCGGACGGCTGGCCGTCCGGCTCAACGTCAGCAAGCTCGTCGCGGTCGGGGACAGGGAAGCGTCCTGGCTGCAACTGGGCGCATATAACGAGGGTTCGTGGGGTGAGGAGTCGGTGCACGTGTCCGACGCGCAGGCGGCGGTCGACCTGTTGCGCAGTGAGCTGCGCCCGGGGGATGTCGTCCTTGTGAAGGCGTCCAGGTCGGTCGGTCTGGAGCAGGTCGCCCTGGCTCTCCTCGACTCCGAGAGCGAGGTCACGGGCCGATGAGGCAGATCCTCTTCGCGGGCGCCATCGGGCTCTTCCTGACCCTGATCGGTACTCCGCTGCTCATCAAGCTCCTGGCCCGCAAGGGGTACGGGCAGTTCATCCGCGACGACGGCCCGCGCGGCCACGCCGGGAAGAAGGGCACGCCCACCATGGGCGGTATCTCCTTCATCCTGGCCACGCTCATCGCGTACGCCCTCGCCAAGGTCATCACCGGTGAGGACCCGACGTACTCGGGCGTCCTCGTCCTCTTCCTGATGGCCGGCATGGGCCTCGTCGGCTTCCTCGACGACTACATCAAGATCGTCAAGCAGCGTTCGCTGGGTCTGCGGGCGAAGGCGAAGATGGCCGGCCAGCTGATCGTCGGCATCGCCTTCGCCGTGCTCTCGCTGCAGTTCGCCGACCTGCGCGGGCTCACCCCGGCCTCCGAGAAGCTCTCCTTCATCACCGACTTCGGCTGGTCCATCGGACCCGTCCTGTTCGTGGTCTGGGCGCTCTTCATGATCCTGGCCATGTCCAACGGCGTGAACCTGACGGACGGTCTGGACGGCCTGGCCACCGGCGCGTCGGTGATGGTCTTCGGCGCGTACACCTTCATCGGTCTGTGGCAGTTCCAGGAGTCCTGCGCCAACGCGGTCACCCTGACCAACCCCAACGCCTGCTTCGAGGTCCGCGACCCGCTCGACCTCGCGGTCGTCGCCTCCGCCCTCATGGGTGCCTGCTTCGGCTTCCTGTGGTGGAACACCTCGCCGGCCAAGATCTTCATGGGTGACACCGGCTCGCTGGCCCTCGGCGGCGCCCTCGCGGGACTTGCCATCTGCTCCCGTACCGAGCTGCTGCTCGCCCTGCTCGGCGGCCTGTTCGTGCTGATCACCATGTCGGTGGTCATCCAGGTCGGCTCGTTCAAGATGACCGGCAAGCGCGTCTTCCGGATGGCCCCGCTCCAGCACCACTTCGAACTCAAGGGGTGGTCGGAAGTGCTGGTCGTCGTCCGGTTCTGGATCATCCAGGGCATGTGCGTGATCGTGGGCCTGGGCCTCTTCTATGCGGGATGGGCATCCGAAAAGTGAGCTGGAACGGCAAGAGGGTCACCGTCGCGGGTCTCGGGGTCTCCGGGATCCCGGCCGCCCGCGTCCTGCACGGGCTCGGCGCCGTCGTGACCGTCGTCAACGACGGCGACGACGAGCGCTCCCGGGCCCAGGCGGAGGAGCTGCGGGCCGAGGGCATCACCGTCCGCCTCGGCGACGGCGACACCCTGCCCGAGGCCACCGAGCTGGTCGTCACCACCCCCGGCTGGCGGCCCGACAAGCCGCTCTTCGCGGCTGCCGCAGAGGCGGGCGTGGAGGTCTGGGGCGACGTCGAGCTGGCGTGGCGACTGCGGGACACCCCGTCGGGAAGGACTTCCGCTCCCTGGCTCGCCGTGACCGGCACCAACGGCAAGACCACGACCGTGCGGATGCTCGCCTCCATCCTGGAGGCCGCGGGCCTGCGCACGGCCGCCGTCGGCAACATCGGGGTCTCGCTCCTCGACGCCGTCCTCGGCGACGAGACGTACGACGTCCTCGCCGTCGAACTCTCCAGCTACCAGCTCCACTGGGCGCCGAGCGTGCGCGCCCACTCGGCCGTCGTGCTCAACCTGGCGCCGGACCACCTCGACTGGCACGGCTCCATGGAGGCGTACGCCGCCGACAAGGGCCGGATCTACGAGGGCAACACCGTCGCCTGCGTCTACAACGTCGCCGACAAGGCCACCGAGGACCTGGTCCGCGAGGCCGACGTCGAGGAGGGCTGCCGCGCGATCGGCTTCACCCTCGGCACCCCCGGCCCCTCCCAGCTCGGCGTCGTCGAGGACATCCTCGTCGACCGGGCCTTCGTCGAGAACCGGCAGAAGCAGGCCCAGGAGCTCGCCGACGTCGCCGACGTCCAGCCGCCCGCCCCGCACAACATCGCCAACGCGCTCGCCGCCGCCGCCCTCGCCCGCGCCTTCGGCGTCGAGCCGAAGGCGGTACGGGACGGACTGCGGGCCTTCCGGCCCGACCCGCACCGCATCGAGCTGGTCGAGGAGATCGAGGGCGTCGTCTACGTCGACGACTCCAAGGCCACCAACACCCACGCCGCGGAAGCCTCGTTGGCGGCCTACGACCCGATCGTCTGGATCGCCGGCGGGCTCGCCAAGGGCGCCACGTTCGACGAGATCGTGGCCAGGTCGGCGAAGCGCCTGCGCGGGGTCGTCCTGATCGGCGCCGACCGCGCGCTGATCCGCGAAGCCCTGGCGCGACACGCCCCCGAGGTCCCGGTCGTGGACCTCGACCGGACCGACACTGGGGCGATGTCCGAGGCGGTCCAGGAGGCGGCGCGACTCGCGCGGCCGGGCGACACGGTCCTGCTGGCCCCGGCCTGCGCCTCGATGGACATGTTCACCAACTACAACAAGCGGGGCGAGGCCTTCGCGGACGCGGTCCGCGCCCTCGCCTCCACCGGGCGCGTCTGACCTACGGGCAACGAGGTCCGGCGGCGCCGGGCCCGACTGGAGGGGACAGCGACCATGCCGAGCAGAACCGCCGGGACCCGCCGGCCCTCCGCCGTCCGCGGCGGGGGGCGCGCTCCCGCGCCACCGCGGTCACCCCGCGCCGGCGGTGTGCGGCGGATGTACGAACAGGCGCGGCGGGCCTGGGACCGGCCGCTCACCGCGTACTACGTGATCCTCGGCGCCGCGCTGCTCATCACCGCGCTCGGCCTGGTGATGGTCTACAGCGCCTCGATGATCACGGCGCTCCGCTACGACCTGGTGCCCTCGTACTTCTTCCGCAAGCAGTTCTTCGCCGCGGTCCTCGGCGCCGTGCTGCTCCTGGTCGCCTCCCGGATGCCGGTGAAGCTGCACCGGGCGCTCGCCTACCCGATCCTGGTCGGCGCCGTCTTCCTGATGGTGCTGGTGCAGGTTCCCGGGATAGGGAAGGCGGTCGGCGGCAACCAGAACTGGATCTCGCTGGGCGGCCCGTTCATGCTCCAGCCCAGCGAGTTCGGCAAGCTGGCGCTCATCCTGTGGGGCGCGGACCTGCTGGCCCGCAAGCAGGACATGAAACTGCTCACGCAGTGGAAGCACATGCTGGTCCCGCTGGTGCCCGGAACGTTCCTGCTGCTCGGCCTGATCATGCTCGGCGGGGACATGGGCACGGCGATCGTGCTCGCCGCCATCCTCTTCGGCCTGCTCTGGACCGCCGGCGCGCCCACCAGGCTCTTCGTCGGGGTGCTCGCGGTCGCCGGGAGCATCGGCTTCCTGCTGATCAGGACCAGCGACAACCGGCTGAAGCGGTTCGCCTGCATCGGCGCCACCGACCCCGGGGGAGAGGGCGCCCCCTGCCTCCAGGCGGCCCACGGCATCTATGCTCTGGCCTCGGGCGGATGGTTCGGTTCCGGACTGGGCGCCAGTGTGGAAAAATG
The DNA here is from genome assembly GCF_040653315.1 of Streptomyces sp. NPDC047981. NCBI lineage: Bacteria > Bacillati > Actinomycetota > Actinomycetes > Kitasatosporales > Streptomycetaceae > Streptomyces > Streptomyces sp. NPDC047981. The sequence continues at coordinate 8,487 of NZ_JBEZNQ010000089.1, forward strand.
GGGCCAACTACCCGAAGCGCACACCGACTTCATCTTCGCCGTCACCGGGGAGGAACTGGGGCTCGCGGGGACGCTGTCGGTACTCGCCCTGTTCGCGGCTCTAGGCTATGCGGGTATCCGCGTGGCCGGACGCACGGAGGACCCCTTCGTGAGGTACGCCGCGGGAGGCGTGACCACCTGGATCACGGCGCAGGCCGTGATCAACATCGGTGCGGTGCTCGGTCTGCTGCCGATCGCCGGTGTCCCGCTCCCGCTGTTCTCCTACGGAGGGTCGGCCCTGCTGCCGACCATGTTCGCCGTCGGGCTCCTCATCGCCTTCGCGCGACAGGATCCCGCCGCGAAGGCGGCCCTGGCCATGCGGCGCCCCGGCTGGGGCAGGCGGACCGGGATGATTGGGAAGTCGATGCGACGGCGCGTCAAGAAGCGTCCGTCCGGAGAGCGGTGAATTTCGGTGCATGTCGTACTCGCCGGTGGGGGGACCGCCGGCCACATCGAGCCCGCGCTCGCCCTCGCGGACGCCCTGCGCAGGCAGGACCCGAGCGTGGGGATCACGGCGCTCGGGACGGAGAAGGGCCTGGAGACCCGGCTCGTGCCCGAACGGGGCTACGAGCTGGCGCTCATCCCCGCCGTGCCGCTGCCGCGCAAGCCCACCCCTGAGCTGATCACCGTCCCCGGGCGGCTGCGCGGCACCATCAAGGCGGCCGAGCAGATCCTGGAGCGCACCAAGGCCGACTGCGTGGTCGGCTTCGGCGGCTACGTGGCCCTGCCCGGCTACCTGGCGGCCAAGCGGCTCGGCGTGCCGATCGTGGTCCACGAGGCCAACGCCCGGCCCGGCCTGGCCAACAAGATCGGCTCGCGGTACGCGGCCGGGGTCGCCGTCGCCAGCCCGGACTCCAAGCTCCGCAACGCCCGTTACATCGGCATCCCGCTGCGGCACACGATCGCCACCCTGGACCGGGCCCGGGTCCGGCCCGAGGCGCGCGCCGCCTTCGGCCTCGACCCGAACCTGCCGACGCTGCTCGTCTCGGGCGGCTCGCAGGGCGCCCGGCGGCTCAACGAGGTCGTCCAGCAGATCGCCCCGGTGCTCCAGCGCTCGGGCATCCAGATCCTGCACGCGGTCGGCCCGAAGAACGAGGTGCCGCGTGTCGACAACATGCCCGGGATGCCGCCGTACGTGCCGGTACCGTACGTGGACCGGATGGATCTCGCGTACGCCGCGGCCGACATGATGCTCTGCCGCGCGGGCGCGATGACCGTCGCCGAACTCTCGGCCGTCGGGCTGCCCGCCGCGTACGTCCCGCTGCCGATCGGCAACGGCGAACAGCGGCTCAACGCCCAGCCGGTGGTCAAGGCGGGCGGCGGACTGCTCGTCGACGACGCGGAGCTGTCGCCGCAGTGGGTGCAGGGCAACGTCCTGCCCGTACTGGCCGATCCGCACCGCTTGTACGAGATGTCCCGCGCCGCCGCCGAGTTCGGCCGCAGGGACGCCGACGACCTGCTCGTCGGCATGGTGTACGAGGCGATCGCCGCGCGGCGCTCGTAGACGGCGGGCCGCGCCCGCACAGCACAGGAGGCAGGGCACGTGTCGGGACCGACGACAGCGGAGAAGCGTGGCACACGCGAGCCGAAGGGATCGTCGGAGCCCGACTCCTCCGGTTCCGGCGCCCGGAATCTTGGATTCCGGGCGCCGGGGGCGCGGTTTCTCCTGATCGCCCTCGCATCCGTCCTGGTCGCGGCCGGCGCACTGTGGGCGCTGTACGGCTCCAGTTGGCTGCGGGTGGAGCGGGTCTCGACCTCCGGCACACGGGTTCTGACACCTCGTGAGGTGGAGGAGGTCGCGGCCGTGCCGATCGGGTCCCCGCTCGTCTCGGTCGACACCGACGCCATCGAGGCGCGACTGCTGCGGAAACTGCCCCGAATCGACACGGTCGAGGTCTTTCGGTCCTGGCCGCATGGAATCGGTCTGAAAGTGACGGAGCGGAAGCCCGTCCTGGTGGTGGAAAAGGGCGGAAAGTTCACCGAAGTGGACTCCGCGGGAACGCGGTTCGCCACCGTGGACAAGGCCCCCGCGGGCGTACCGAAACTCCTCCTGAAGGCCGGCTCCGCACCGAGCCTGCGCCGCTTCGACGAGGACCGGCTGCTGCTCGAAGCCGTGGGCGTGACGGGCGAACTCCCCGAGAAAATCGCCCGGGACACTCGTGTCGTCGGCGTCACCTCGTACGACTCCATCACCCTGGAGCTCAGTGGCGGCCGCACGGTCTTCTGGGGCAGCGGCGAGGACGGTGCCGTCAAGGCCCGTGTCCTCACCGCCCTGATGAAGGCGGCGCCCAAAGCGGGACACTTCGATGTAAGCGCCCCCACGGCGCCCGCCGCGTCGGGAAGTTGACGCTCATACCCGCTGGCCAGCGCCCTGGTTGGCCAGCGCTATGGGTGATCACATAGGGTGAAAAGAAAAACGGGAGGTTCGGCGTGTTCGTTGAACGTGCGCCACTTGTCGACTTAGTGTCCTGTTCGGAAGAGTCCAGCGAACAGAGACACTGGTAACCCTAAACTTCAACGTTAGGGTTTGGGTCGGCGTTTCGGACCGTCCCATCGGCATCCGTCGTCGCAGCGCGACTCCCGCGAAGCGACGACACGTAACTCGAGGCGAGAGGCCTTCGACGTGGCAGCACCGCAGAACTACCTCGCAGTCATCAAGGTCATCGGTGTCGGCGGCGGTGGTGTCAATGCCATCAACCGAATGATCGAGGTCGGTCTCAAGGGCGTCGAGTTCATCGCGATCAACACCGACGCGCAAGCGCTGTTGATGAGCGACGCCGACGTCAAGCTCGACGTCGGCCGTGAACTCACCCGCGGCCTCGGGGCCGGGGCCAACCCGGCAGTCGGTCGCAAGGCGGCAGAGGACCACCGTGAGGAGATCGAGGAGGTCCTCAAGGGGGCCGACATGGTCTTCGTCACCGCCGGCGAAGGTGGCGGCACCGGCACCGGCGGCGCGCCCGTCGTCGCCAACATCGCGCGCTCGCTCGGCGCCCTGACGATCGGTGTGGTCACCCGGCCGTTCACCTTCGAGGGTCGCCGCCGGGCCAACCAGGCGGAGGACGGCATCGCCGAGCTCCGCGAAGAGGTCGACACCCTCATCGTCATCCCGAACGACCGGCTGCTCTCGATCTCGGACCGCCAGGTCTCCGTGCTCGACGCCTTCAAGTCGGCCGACCAGGTGCTGCTGAGCGGTGTGCAGGGCATCACCGACCTCATCACCACCCCCGGTCTGATCAACCTCGACTTCGCCGACGTCAAGTCGGTCATGTCCGAGGCCGGTTCGGCCCTCATGGGCATCGGCTCCGCCCGCGGCGACGACCGCGCGGTCGCGGCGGCCGAGATGGCGATCTCCTCGCCGCTCCTCGAGGCCTCCATCGACGGCGCCCGGGGCGTCCTGCTCTCCATCTCCGGCGGCTCGGACCTCGGTCTCTTCGAGATCAACGAGGCCGCGCAGCTGGTCAGCGAGGCGGCCCACCCCGAGGCCAACATCATCTTCGGCGCCGTCATCGACGACGCCCTGGGCGACGAGGTGCGAGTCACGGTCATCGCGGCCGGCTTCGACGGCGGTCAGCCGCCGGCCCGGCGCGACAACATCCTCAGCTCGGCCTCGGCCAAGCGCGAGGAGCCGGCCCCGGCGCCGCGCGCCACCGAGCGCCCGCTCGGCGGCCTCGGCACCGTCGCCCCGCGCGCCGACGAGCCGTCGGCCCCGGCCGAGCCGGCCCCGGTGGCCGCCGCGGACCCGCTGCCGCCGGTCACCCCGCCGGTGGTCCCGCCGGCCCGTCCGTACCCGGACACCCAGGCCGAAGAGCTGGATGTCCCGGACTTCTTGAAGTGATAGGGCAGCACGACCACGTGAGCGGCGCGCACTTCGCCTTCACCGACAGGTGGGGCGGGGTGAGCGCCGTTCCGTACGAGGAGCTCAACCTCGGCGGCGCGGTGGGGGACGACCCCGGGGCCGTGCGGACCAACCGGGCGCGGGCCGCGGGCTCGCTCGGGCTCGACCCGGGCCGGGTCGTCTGGATGAACCAGGTGCACGGCCCGGACGTCGCGGTGGTCGACGAGCCCTGGGGCGAGCGGCCGGTGCCGGAGGTCGACGCGATCGTCACCGCCCGGCGCGGACTCGCCCTCGCCGTCCTGACCGCCGACTGCACCCCGGTGCTCCTGGCGGACCCGGTGGCCGGGGTCGCCGCCGCGGCCCACGCGGGGCGGCCCGGGATGGTCGCCGGGGTCGTACCGGCCGCCGTGCGGGCCATGATCGAACGGGGCGCGGACCCGGCCAGGATCACCGCCCGCACCGGCCCCGCCGTCTGCGGGCGCTGCTACGAGGTCCCGGAGTCGATGAGGGCCGACGTGGCCGCGGTCGAGCCGGCCGCCTTCGCCGAGACGAGCTGGGGGACCCCCGCCGTCGACGTCACCGCCGGGGTCCACGCCCAGCTGGAGCGGCTCGGGATCCGGGACGTCGAGGACGCCGGGGTCTGCACCCGGGAGTCGGGTGACCACTTCTCGTACCGCCGGGATCGCACCACGGGGCGACTCGCGGGATATGTCTGGTTGGACTGATATGACGGACCGTAAGACCGAACTCGCCGAGAACCTGGCGCGGGTGGAGGAGCGGATCTCCGCGGCCTGCGACGCCGCCGGGCGCAAGCGATCGGAAGTGACCCTGATCGTGGTCACGAAGACGTACCCCGCGAGCGATGTGCGGATCTTGCATGAACTCGGCGTACGGGACGTGGCGGAGAACCGCGACCAGGACGCCGCCCCCAAGGCGGCCGCCTGTGCGGATCTGGACCTCCGCTGGCACTTCGTCGGTCAGTTGCAGACGAACAAGGTCCGTTCTGTGACGAGTTATGCGGATGTCGTGCAGTCCGTCGACCGTTCGAAGCTCGTCACCGCACTCTCGGCCGCGGCCGAGAAGGCGGGTCGTGAGCTGGGCTGTCTCCTTCAGGTCGCGCTCGACGCCGAGTCGGGCGAGCGCGGCGAGCGCGGCGGTGTCGCGCCGGACGGCATCGAGGAGTTGGCCGCGGCCGTGGAGGCCGCGCCCGGGCTCAGGCTGGACGGACTGATGACCGTCGCGCCGCTCGCCGGCCCCTATGCAGGCCGCCAACGTGCGGCGTTCGACCGCCTGATGGATTTGTCGACTCTCCTGCGCGCGACCCGCCCGGCTGCGAACATGGTGTCCGCGGGAATGAGTGCGGACCTCGAGGACGCCGTGGCTGCCGGAGCGACACATGTGCGCATCGGTACGGCGGTACTGGGTGTCCGCCCCAGGCTCGGGTAACGTCGCGAAGCAAGTCGGACCACAGCAGAAAATATGGTCATTCCCGCCGGTCGGCGGGGCGGACCTCGTGGATCACGGGCACTTGGCGACAGGGCCGATCCACCACAGAGCGGAGGACTCAGAGAATGGCCGGCGCTATGCGCAAGATGGCGGTCTACCTCGGCCTCGTGGAGGACGATGGGTACGACGGCCGGGGGTTCGACCCCGACGACGACTTCGAACCCGAGCTGGAACCGGAACCCGAGCGTGAGCGGCGCCACCAGCCCCCGCGTCAGGTGGAGCGGGAGGAGCCGGTGCGCGTGGTGCAGCAGTCCGCGCCCCGCGAGCCGGTCGCGCACGCCGTCCCGCTTTCCGCTGAAAGCGGACGTCCGGCACGAATCGCCCCCGTGGCGTCCATCACACCCGAACGTCCGAGCCTGGAGAAGAACGCACCGGTGATCATGCCCAAGGTCGTGTCCGAGCGGGAGCCGTACCGCATCACCACACTCCACCCCCGGACCTACAACGAAGCCCGTACCATCGGGGAACACTTCCGTGAGGGCACTCCGGTGATCATGAACCTCACGGAGATGGACGACACCGACGCAAAGCGACTTGTCGACTTTGCCGCCGGACTCGTCTTCGGGCTCCATGGCAGCATTGAGCGCGTGACGCAGAAGGTGTTCCTGTTGTCGCCTGCTAACGTCGATGTCACGGCGGAGGACAAGGCCCGGATCGCAGAGGGCGGATTCTTCAACCAGAGCTGAGACGACGAAGACCGGAACGGCCGGCCGGAAGGCCGGACAAGCGAGAGCACGAGAGCCAGGGGAGAGGGAAGCGCGGGATGGGCGTCGCACTGCAGGTGGTCTACATCGCGCTGATGTGCTTCCTCATCGTGCTGATCTTCCGGTTGGTCATGGACTACGTGTTCCAGTTCGCGCGTTCATGGCAACCCGGCAAGGCGATGGTGGTCGTTCTGGAGGCCACCTACACTGTCACCGATCCACCGCTCAAGCTTCTGCGGCGGTTCATCCCGCCGCTGCGTCTCGGGGGCGTGGCACTCGACCTGTCCTTCTTCGTTCTGATGATCATCGTCTACATCCTGATCTCCATCGTGAGCGGCTTCGCGAGGTGAATGTGGACGATACGGTCTTGCCGACTGCCGACGACTACGTAGAGGTGAAGAAGAGATGCCGCTGACCCCCGAGGACGTGCGGAACAAGCAGTTCACGACCGTCCGCCTTCGAGAAGGCTATGACGAGGACGAGGTCGATGCCTTCCTCGATGAGGTCGAAGCCGAACTGACCCGCCTGCTCCGCGAGAACGAGGACCTGCGCGCCAAGCTGGCCGCCGCGACGCGTGCCGCCGCGCAGAACCAGCAGCAGCAGGGCATGCGCAAGCCCCCGGAGCCGCAGGATCGTCCCGTCGGTCCCGGCGCCCCGGTGCCCGCCGCCATATCCGGTCCGCCGGTCCAGCAGCAGCCCCCGCAGATGGGTCCGCCGCAGCTGCCTTCCGGTGCGCCGCAGCTCCCCGCCGGTCCCGGTGGCCACGGCCCCGGTCCGATGCAGGGCGGCCCCATGCAGGGCGGCCCGATGGGCCCCGGCCCCGGCCAGATGCAGGGTGGCCCGATGGGTCAGCCGATGGGCGGCCCCATGGGGCACCCGCAGCAGATGCAGCAGCCGATGCAGCAGCCCCAGCAGGGCCCCGGTGGCGACAGCGCCGCCCGCGTGCTCTCGCTGGCCCAGCAGACGGCCGACCAGGCGATCGCGGAGGCCCGTTCCGAGGCCAACAAGATCGTCGGCGAGGCGCGCTCGCGCGCCGAGGGCCTGGAGCGGGACGCCCGCGCCAAGGCCGACGCGCTGGAGCGGGACGCCCAGGAGAAGCACCGCGTGGCGATGGGCTCGCTGGAGTCCGCCCGCGCGACGCTGGAGCGCAAGGTCGAGGACCTGCGGGGCTTCGAGCGTGAGTACCGCACGCGTCTGAAGTCGTACCTGGAGTCGCAGCTGCGTCAGCTGGACTCCCAGGCGGACGACTCGCTGGCCCCGCCGCGGACGCCGGCCACGGCTTCGCTGCCGCCGGCGCCCTCGATGGCCTCGGCGGGCGCGAGCGCCCCGTCGTACGGCGGCAACGGCACGATGGGCGGCGCGCCGTCCATGGGCGGTGCCCCGTCCTACGGTGGCCAGCAGCAGATGTCCCCGGCGATGACCCAGCCGATGGCTCCGGTCCGGCCGCAGGCGCCGCAGCCGATGCAGCAGGCGCCGGCGCCGATGCGTGGCTTCCTGATCGACGAGGACGACAACTGACGGCGCGGGTTCGCGCGATGAGCGCGTAGCCGTCGGCAGGCTGAAGGGCCGGGCCCCGGGAAACCGGGGCCCGGCCCTTTGCCGTGTCGCGGAACGCGTGCGCCGGCGCGGGCTGGGTGGGGAAGCGAAAGGCCCGGCACCCCGTAGGGTGCCGGGCCTTCGACCGTGCCGTTACGCCTTGCGGAGGCGGAAGGCGAGGGCGAGGCCCTCGTCGGTGAACGGGGTGCCGTAGGCGTCGTCGGCGGGGCCCTCGGCGAAGTCCGTCGCCAGGACCTCGTCGGCGATCAGGCCCGCGTGGGCCGTCAGGGCCTCCGTCGTCTCCGCGGACTCGGACGTCCAGCGCAGGGCGATCCGGTCCGCCACGTCCAGGCCGCTGTTCTTGCGGGCCTCCTGGATCAGGCGGATCGCGTCACGCGCGAGGCCCGCCTTGCGGAGCTCCGGAGTGATCTCCAGGTCCAGGGCCACCGTCGCGCCCGCGTCCGAGGCGACCGACCAGCCCTCCCGGGGAGTCTCCGTGATGATGATCTCCTCGGGGCCGACCGTGATCGTCTCGCCGTTGACCTCCAGCGTCGCCTCGCCGCCGCGCAGCGCCAGCGACAGCGCCGCCGCGTCGGCCGCAGCCACCGCCTTCGCCACGTCCTGGACGCCCTTGCCGAAGCGCTTGCCCAGGGCCCGGAAGTTGGCCTTGGCCGTCGTGTCCACGAGGCTGCCGCCGACCTCGGAGAGCGAGGCCACCGACGTGACGTTCAGCTCCTCCGTGATCTGGGCCTGGAGCTCGGGGGAGAGGTCCGTGAAGCCCGTCGCCGCCACAAGGGCGCGCGACAGCGGCTGCCGGGTCTTCACGCCCGACTCCGCCCGCGTCGCCCGGCCGAGCTCGACCAGCCGGCGGACCAGGGTCATCTGCGTGGACAGCGTCGGGTCGACCAGCGAGGCGTCCGGCTCGGGCCACGTCGAGAGGTGGACGGACTCCGGGGCCTCCGGGGTCACCGGGACCACCAGGTCCTGCCACACCCGCTCGGTGATGAACGGCGTGAGCGGGGCCATCAGGCGGGTGACCGTCTCGATCACGTCGTGCAGGGTGCGCAGGGCCGCGGCGTCGCCCTGCCAGAACCGGCGCCGCGAGCGGCGCACGTACCAGTTCGACAGGTCGTCGACGAAGGCGGAGATCAGCTTGCCCGCCCGCTGGGTGTCGTACGACTCAAGGGCTCCGGTGACCTCGGTCACCAGCGTGTTCAGCTCGGACAGGAGCCACTTGTCGAGGACCGAGCGGTCGGCGGGCGCCGGGTCCGCCTCGCTCGGCGCCCAGCCGGACGTACGGGCGTACAGCGCCTGGAAGGCGACCGTGTTCCAGTACGTCAGGAGCGTCTTGCGCACGACCTCCTGGATCGTGCCGTGGCCCACCCGGCGCGCCGCCCACGGCGAGCCGCCGGCCGCCATGAACCAGCGGACGGCGTCCGCGCCGTGCTGGTCCATCAGCGGGATGGGCTGCAGGATGTTGCCCAGGTGCTTGGACATCTTGCGGCCGTCCTCGGCGAGGATGTGGCCGAGGCAGACCACGTTCTCGTACGAGGACTTGTCGAAGACCAGCGTGCCGACGGCCATCAGCGTGTAGAACCAGCCGCGGGTCTGGTCGATGGCCTCGGAGATGAACTGCGCCGGGTAGCGGGACTCAAACAGTTCCTTGTTCTTGTACGGGTAGCCCCACTGCGCGAACGGCATCGAGCCCGAGTCGTACCAGGCGTCGATGACCTCCGGCACGCGCGTCGCCGTCTTCGAGCAGCTCGGGCACGGGAAGGTGACCGCGTCGATGTACGGGCGGTGCGGGTCGAGCTCGGACTGGTCCGCGCCCGTCAGCTCGGTCAGCTCGGCGCGCGAGCCCACGCACGTGAGGTGGCCGTCCTCGCAGCGCCACAGCGGCAGCGGGGTGCCCCAGTAGCGGCTGCGGGAGAGCGCCCAGTCGATGTTGTTGTTCAGCCAGTCGCCGAAGCGGCCGTGCTTGACCGAGTCGGGGAACCAGTTCGTCTTCTCGTTCTCCTGGAGAAGGCGGTCCTTGACGGCGGTCGTGCGGATGTACCAGGACGGCTGCGCGTAGTAGAGCAGCGCCGTGTGGCAGCGCCAGCAGTGCGGGTAGCTGTGCTCGTAGGGCACGTGCCGGAAGAGCAGGCCGCGCGCGTCCAGGTCGGCGGTCAGCTGCTCGTCGGCCTTCTTGAAGAAGACGCCGCCGACCAGCGGCACGTCCTCCTCGAAGGTGCCGTCGGGGCGGACCGGGTTCACGACCGGCAGGCCGTAGGAGCGGCAGACCTTGAGGTCGTCCTCACCGAAGGCGGGGGACTGGTGGACCAGACCCGTACCGTCCTCGGTCGTCACGTAGTCGGCGTTGACCACGTAGTGGGCCTCGGCCGGGAAGTCGATCAGCTCGAAGGGGCGCTGGTACGTCCAGCGCTCCATCTCCGCGCCCGTGAAGGACTCGCCCGTGGTCACCCAGCCCTCGCCGAGGGCCTTCTCGACCAGCGGCTGCGCGACGACGAGCTTCTCCTCGCCGTCGGTCGCGACGACGTAGGTGACCTCGGGGTGCGCGGCGACGGCCGTGTTGGAGACCAGGGTCCAGGGGGTCGTCGTCCAGACCAGGAGCGCGGCCTGGCCGGCCAGCGGGCCGGAGGTCAGCGGGAAGCGGACGAAGACGGAGGGGTCGACGACCGTCTCGTACCCCTGCGCCAGCTCGTGGTCGGAGAGGCCGGTGCCGCAGCGGGGGCACCACGGGGCGACGCGGTGGTCCTGGACCAGCAGGCCCTTGTCGAAGATCTGCTTGAGCGACCACCAGACCGACTCGATGTACTCGGGGTCCATCGTCCGGTACGCGTCGTCCAGGTCGACCCAGTAGCCCATGCGGGTCGTCAGCTCGGCGAAGGCGTCGGTGTGCCGGGTCACGGACTCGCGGCACTTGTCGTTGAACGCGGCGATGCCGTATTCCTCGATGTCCTTCTTGCCCGCGAAGCCCAGCTCCTTCTCGACGGCCAGCTCGACCGGCAGGCCGTGGCAGTCCCAGCCGGCCTTGCGGGCCACGTGGTAGCCGCGCATGGTCCGGAAGCGGGGGAAGACGTCCTTGAAGACGCGGGCCTCGATGTGGTGGGCGCCGGGCATGCCGTTGGCGGTCGGCGGGCCCTCGTAGAAGACCCACTCGGGGCGGCCCTCGGACTGCTCCAGGGTCTTGGCGAAGACCTTGTTGTCGCGCCAGAAGTCGAGCACGGCGTGCTCGAGCGCGGGCAGGTCTACCTGGGCGGGCACCTGGCGGTACTGCGGCGGTTTCATCGGCGAGCTTCCTCCGGCGGACTGCTTCGTTTCCGTCCGGAGGGACGAGAGCGCCGTGCTGCGCGGCTCCCGCGGTACCACCCTCCTTGGCCCCGGGCGTGTGCTGCCCACGGCCCCCTCATTGGGGTCGCGATGCCGGTTCTAGTCGCCTGACGGCTTTCTTCCGGCGGCTCCGGGGTGATGGTTCACATCGGGCTCGCCCCCGGGCTCTCACCGTCCCCGGGTCGCTCATGGCTGCGTACGACGCTACTCGTCCCCATCCAAGCCTTTCGCTCCCCACAGTGTACGGGCGCCGCGGCGGCTCGGCAGACCGCTTTTCGGGGGGTGCCGGAGGCGGCCCGGCGTGACCCGAATGGGCATACGGGCGTGGCCGGACTTCGCCGGTGGTCGCGGGGCGGATTACGGGGCGGGGAGCTGGGCACAACGGATGCAGACTCGCCGTGCCATCGGCGCGGGGCGGGTGCGAACGGCGGCGTGCCCCGTTGCCGCGGGCCTTGGGCCGATTTATCGTCCCAGCACGATTCGCGAGCAAGATCACAAAATGTGAAGGGGCCGCGACATGGTGGCGAAGAAGACCGCCGCGAAGAAGACCTCGACCGACGGTTCCGCCGGTTCCACGGGCGGAACCGGCGGGGCGGCCAAGGACGTCACCGGGAAGAAGTCGACGGTCGCGAAGAAGGCGGCGGGTCCCAAGAAGGCGGCGGACGCGAAGAAGGCGGCGACCAGGAAGGCGGCGGCCAAGAAGTCGGCCACCAGGAAGACGGTGGTCGAGGAGGCCGACGCCAAGGAGACGGCGGCCGGCGAGGCGGCCAAGGCCCCCGCCGCCAGGAAGGCGGCCGCGAAGAAGGCGCCGGCCGCCAAGAAGGCCGTCGCGAAGAAGAGCGCAGTGAAGAAGAAGGCCGCTTCCGCGGCGCAGGCGCAGCAGACAGGAGCCGCGACAGTGGCAGCGAAGAAGACCGCGGGTGGCGTCACGACGGCCGACAGCGAGGCGGCCGTTCCCCAGGCGCGCACCGGGGAGCTGGCCGTACGGCCCGGCGAGGACCCCTGGACGCCCGAGGAGGTCGCCGAGGCCAGGGCCGAGCTGGAGAGCGAGGTCCTCCGGCTGCGCGCCGAGCTGCTGCACTCCAAGGAGGAGCTGACCGGACTCATGCGGGACTCCGGGGACGGCGCGGGCGACGACCAGGCCGACACCGGTACGAAGAACATCACGCGCGAGCACGAGCTCGCCCTGGCCGCGAACGCCCGCGAGATGCTGGAGCAGTCCGAGCACGCCCTGGAACGCCTCGACGCGGGCACCTACGGCCTCTGCGAGGTCTGTGGCAAGCCGATCGGCAAGGCCCGCATGCAGGCCTTCCCGCGGGCCACGCTCTGCGTCGAGGACAAGCAGAAGCAGGAGCGCCGCGGCTGACGGTCCCGAAGGGGTGTGCCGTACCCTCGTGCACAGTCAGGCACCTAGGTTGAGGGACTCACGTGGCAGAGGCGGAGCGCATCATCGGTACGCCGGATTCAGACGCTGACGGCACGGTCGGCCCGGGCGGGGAAGCCGCGGGCGGAGCGGCCTCGGACCGGGCGACCTCGGGAGCGGAGTCCTCGGACGGCGCCCAGGCCCCGGCCGAGCGGCCGAAGGGCAAGCGCAAGATCGCCGCGCTGCTCGTCGTCGCCCTCGTCGCGTACCTGCTCGACCTCGGCACCAAGATGCTCGTGGTCGCCAGGCTGGAGGGCCACGAGCCGATCCAGGTCATCGGTGACCTGCTGCGGTTCGAGGCGATCCGCAACCCGGGTGCCGCCTTCGGCATGGGCGAGGCCTTCACGTTCATCTTCACCGGCATCGCGGCCGTGGTGATCGCCGTGATCATCCGGCTCGCGCGCAAGCTCTACAGCACGTGGTGGGCGATCGCGCTCGGCCTGCTGCTCGGCGGTGCGCTGGGCAACCTGACCGACCGGATCTTCCGGTCCCCGGGCGTCTTCGAGGGCGCGGTCGTCGACTTCATCGCCCCCGCGCACTTCGCCGTCTTCAACCTCGCGGACTCGGCGATCGTCTGCGGCGGCTTCCTGATCGTGATCCTCTCCTTCCGGGGTCTGGACCCGGACGGGACCGTCCACAAGGACTGAGCACTCCCGGCACAAGGCATACTCGACGGGTGAGCACGAGTCCCGAGATCCGCACGCTGCCCGTTCCCGATGGCCTGGAGGGCGAGCGCGTCGACGCCGCCATCGCCCGTATGTTCGGGTTCTCCCGTACGAAGGCGGCCGAGCTGGCCGCCACCGGGAAGGTCCAGGTCGACGGCGCCGTCGTCGGCAAGTCCGAGCGGGTCAGCGGTGGCGCGTGGCTGGAGGTCGAGATGCCCGGGGCCCCGGCGCCGGTGCAGATCGTGGCCGAGCCGGTCGAGGGCATGGAGATCGTCCACGACGACGACGACATCGTCGTGATCATGAAGCCGGTCGGGGTGGCCGCGCACCCGAGCCCCGGCTGGACCGGGACGACCGTCATCGGCGGCCTCGCCGCCGCCGGGTACCGCATCTCCACGTCCGGCGCCGCCGAGCGCCAGGGGATCGTGCACCGGCTCGACGTCGGCACCTCGGGTCTCATGGTCGTCGCCAAGTCGGAGCGCGCGTACACGCTGCTCAAGGCCCAGTTCAAGGAGCGGGTCGTCGACAAGCGCTACCACGCGCTCGTCCAGGGCCACCCGGACCCGATGAGCGGCACGATCGACGCGCCGATCGGGCGCCACCCCAACCACGACTACAAGTGGGCCGTCACCGCCGACGGCAAGCCCTCGGTGACGCACTACGACCTGATCGAGGCCTACCGCGCCGCCTCGCTGCTCGACATCAAGCTGGAGACCGGCCGCACGCACCAGATCCGCGTGCACATGTCGGCCCACCGCCACCCCTGCGTGGGCGACCTCACCTACGGGGCGGACCCCACGATGGCCAAGCGGCTCGGGCTGACCCGCCAGTGGCTGCACGCCGTCCGCCTCGGCTTCGAGCACCCCTCCGACGGGCGCTGGGTCGAGTTTGCGTCCACCTACCCGGCGGACCTGCAGAACGCGCTGGACCGGATCGCGGCGGAGAGCGCGTGAGCGCCGGCTACGTCGTCCGCGAGGCGACCGGGGACGAGGACCGGGAGGCCTGCTTCGCGGTCCGCCGCGAGGTCTTCGTCGTCGAGCAGAACGTGCCGCAGGAGCTGGAGTACGACGCGTACGACGCCACCGCCGTGCACGTGCTCGCCCTGCGCGAGGACGGTCTTCCACTGGGCACCGGCCGGCTCCTGTTCGGGGCCGACGCACTCGGCAAGACCGGCGGCGACGCCTCGGTCGGTTCGCTCGGGCGCCTCGCGGTGGCCAAGGCCGCGCGCGGCCTCGGGGTCGGCGCGGCGCTCGTCCGCGCCATCGAGGACGCGGCCCGTGAGCGCGGCCTGGCCGCCGTGGACCTGCACGCCCAGACCCACGCCCTCGGCTTCTACGAGCGGCTCGGCTACGAGGTGTACGGCCCCGAGTTCCCGGACGCGGGCATTCCGCACCGGGCGATGCGGCGGGCGCTCTAACCGGCGGATTCCCGCGGCGCCCCGGAGGCGCCGTGCGGTTCCGCGCGGCTCTGCGCGGCTCCGTTCGGCGCCTCCGGGGGAGTTCGGGGTGGTTCGGGGGGATTCGCCCGTTCCTCGTGGCAGGGTTGAGGCCCCGACGTCGACCTGAGGGCGCCCCGTGGACCAATTGGCCCTGTTGTTCCTGCTGTTGCTGGGCGCGGTGCTCACCGTGCCGCTCGGCGACCGGCTCGGTCTTCCGGCCCCGGTGCTCATGACCGTCATCGGGGCGGTGCTGGCCTTCATGCCCTTCGTACCGAACGTCGAGATCCCGCCCGAGTACATCCTTCCGCTCGTCCTCCCGCCGCTGCTCTACGCCGCCGTGCAACGCACGTCCTGGCGGCAGTTCGCGGCGAACCGGCGGCCCATCTTCCTGCTCGCCGTCGCCCTGGTCTTCGTCACCACGGCCGCCGTCGCCGCCACGGCCGACGCCCTCGTCCCGGCGCTCCCGCTCGCCGCCGCCGTCGCCCTCGGCGCGCTCGTCGCGCCGCCCGACCCGGTCGCCGCGACCGCCGTCGCCGGCTCGCTCGGCCTGCCGCGGCGGCTCGTCTCGATCCTGGAGGGCGAGGGGCTCTTCAACGACGTCACCGCGATCGTCCTCTACCACGTGGCGATCGGCGCGGCCGTCGGCGGCAGCTTCAGCTGGGAGGGCGCGGGCCTCGAACTCGTCCTCTCCGCCGTCGTCGCCGTCGCCGTCGGCCTCGTCCTCGGCTGGCTCAGCAACAAGCTCATGGGTCTGCTCGGCGAGGCCACGCTGCAGACCGGGCTCACCCTCCTCGTGCCCTTCGTCGCCTACGTCATCGCCGAGGAGCTGAAGGGCTCGGGCGTCCTCGCCGTCCTGGTCGTCGCCCTCTACCTCGCCGAGAACGCCCTCGACGCCGACGACGTGATGGGTCGGCTCGCCGGGCAGACCTTCTGGCAGATCGTCGACACCCTCGTCACCGGCATCGCCTTCGGGCTCATCGGCCTCGAACTGCACAACGTCTTCGGCACCGCCGACGGCAGGCTCGGCGAGATGATCGGCTGGGGCGCGGCCGTGACCGGTGTCGTGATCGCCGTACGGCTGCTGTGGCTGCTGCCCGCCACCTGGCTGGCGAAGCGGCTGCACACCCGTCGCGACTACGACGAGGAGATCCCCGTCAGCTGGCGGGAGACCGTCGTTATGTGGTGGTCGGGGATGCGCGGCGTGGCCTCCGTGGCGCTCGCGCTCGCCATCCCGTTGCGCACGGACGACGGACAGCCCTTCCCCGGCCGGGAAGAGATCATCTTCATCGCGTTCTGCGTGATCATGACCACCCTCCTGCTGCAGGGGCTCACCCTGCCCTGGCTGGTCAAGCGGCTCGGCGTACGGGCCGACACGGACGCCGAGCGCGCCCTCGAACGGGATCTGGCGCTGCGCGCGTTCAAGGCGGCCAAGCGGCGGCTCAAGGAGGTCGAGGAGCTGGAGGAGCTGCCGGAGGAGGTCCAGGAGCGGCTGCAGCGCGGCGCGTTCGACATCGGGGCCCGGATCAGCCCGGACATGGTGGACGAGGAGCGGCGGGCCGCCTTCGCCGAGCGGGCCGGGCGGCTCAAGGCCGTCCAGCGGATCCAGCGCGAGATGATGTCCGCCGCCCGGCACGAGGTGCTGGCGGCGCGCAGCGAGCCGGGCGCCGACCCCGAGGTGGTGGACCGGGTGCTGCGCCAGCTGGACGTGCGCAGCATGCGGTGACGCCGGGACGGGTCCCCGCGGCTGGCAGGATGGACCGCATGGACATCATGCTTTTCCACTCGACCTACGGCCCGCGTCCGGCGGTGGAGGCCGCGGCCGAACGGCTGCGGGCCGCCGGCCATCAGGTGCACGTGCCCGACCTCTTCGAGGGCCGGACCGCCGACACCGTCGAGGAGGGCATGGCGATCAAGGAGGAGATCGGCAAGGACGAGCTGCTGCGGCGGGCGATCCTCGCCGCCGCCCCCTACTCGGAGCGCGGCCTGGTCTACGCGGGCTTCTCCTTCGGCGCCTCGGTCGCGCAGACGCTCGCGCTCGGCGACGACAAGGCGCGCGGGCTGCTCCTGCTGCACGGCACCTCGGACATCGCGGAGAACGCCACCGCCGACGACCTGCCCGTCCAACTGCACCTGGCCGACCCGGACCCGTTCGAGTCGCACGACTGGCTGACGTCCTGGTACCTGGGGATGGGCAAGGCGGGCGCCGACGTCGAGGTGTACCGCTACCCGGGCGCCGGGCACCTGTTCACCGATCCGGACCTGCCGGACTGGGACGAGGCCGCCGCCGAGCAGACCTGGACGATCGCGCTCGCCTTCCTGGAGAGCCTCCAGGAGGGCTGAACCGGCGCACACGCGCGAGGGTGCGGCGGGGGCTCTCCCGCCGCACCCTCTGCCGTCGGCGCGCGCCGTCAGGCCCGCGCCGTCAGGCGGTGGTTCAGGCGCGGTACGCCGTCCAGAACTCGTTCATCCGCGTGACCTGGCCCGGGGTGAACTGGGTCATGCAGGAGTCGTACGTGTAGTCCATGAAGTTCTTGATCGGGTCGAGGCCCGGCTTGTTGGCGCAGCTGTCACGGCCCGTCGGGCACTCGTACGCCGGGCTCTTCTCGGCCGGGGTGTCGCTGACCGAGTCACCGGCTCCGTTGCAGCCGCCCTGGAACGTGTGGTACAGCCCCATCCAGTGGCCGACCTCGTGCGTCGCGGTGTCGCCCTCGTTGTAGTTGGCCGCGGAGCCGCCCGGCAGCGAGGAGTCGAGGACCACCACACCGTCCATGGACGGGTTGGAGGCGTAGGAGGACGGGAAGGTCGCCCAGCCGAGCAGACCACCGCTGAGCTTCGCGGTGTAGAAGTTCAGCGCGCCGGCGTCGCCCTTGCGCAGGGTCTGCTTCATCTGCTTCTCGGCGGTGGAGCCGGAGGCCAGGTTGTACCAGGACGCGTTGTCCGTGTAGTCGGTCGAGGCGAGGGTGAACTGGAAGTTGGTGTTCACATTGCCGGTGCCCTGGCCGGCGTAGGCCGCGTTGAGCACCGCCATCTGCTTGCTGATGTCGGTCGACGTCAGCTTGCCCGTCGTACCGCTGTGGATGACGTGGAAGTGGACCGGGATGGTCACCACGGCGGCGGCGCCGGTGGCGGAGGCGCGCCCCTGGGAACGGGCCGCGTCCAGTCTCTTGGCGAGGTCGGCGTCCATGGCCTTGGCCTGGGCGGCGGTGACCTCGTTGGGCTCTGCGCCGTGCTGGTCGGCGCCGCGGGCCTTGCGGGCACCGGAGAGGGCTTCGCCCTCGTGCGGGTCGCACTCCTCGGCGCCGGCGGCGGTCGTGGTGGTGGGCGTCTGGGCCACCGAGGGGGCCGAGAGCGGGGCCAGGGCCAGGGTTCCGGCCATGACGGCAGTGCCGAGCATACGACGTGTCAGACGCGGTGATATACGGACAAGAGCACGCATGGTGACTCCTCGCGGGGGGTGAGTGGAGAGGTGATTCCTCGCCACCGCGGGGAGATTACGGGTCCATGTCAGATCTTGATGAGCATGGATCAAGCCCAATCATTCGTGGGGCAATTCGGTCCATCGGGAAGAAAATCTCCGGTCTGCTCCGGAGTTTGAAAAGGAGATGAAACAAGCCGCGTGCCGACGGCGGGTGGTGTGTCCGGATTCGGCCGTCCGAACTCACCACCCGTCGTGTTGATGTGATCTCCCGTTAACAGGGGCGATCATGGCTGAAAATCGCCCCTGCGGTCATCTCATCGCACCGGCTGGTACACCCGCTCGATCTTCTGCGTTCCGTTCTTCGTCCGGTACGAGCGCTGCCACGCGGTCGTCGCGTCCGGGTTCGTGCGGTCGGAGACCGTGTAGTAGTCCATCTGCGTACGGTCGCTCGTCACGTCGAGCACGCCGTAGCCGTGGTAGTCCATGTCCACCCACTTCACATGGCGGTTGGCGGCCTTGATGGCACCGGACGCCAGCACGGAGACCGTGCCCGGCGGCACGTGCAGCAGGTCGGCGACGGTGTCCGAGGTCACCGAGGTCACCACGAACTCGGTCGCGGCCGACTGCGACAGCGGGTACGTCGCCGCCTTCACCGGCACGTCGTTGGCCCACGCCATGTGGATGTCACCGGTCAGGAAGACGGTGTTCCGGATGGACCGCTGGGTCAGGTGCGCGAGGAGCTCCTTGCGGTCGTCCGTGTAGCCGTCCCACTGGTCGACGTTGACCGCGAGCCCCTCCTTGGGCAGGCCGAGCAGCTCGGCGAGCGGGGCGAGGAGGTGGGCCGGCAGCGCGCCGAAGGCGACCGGCGAGATCATCACCGAGGTGCCGACCAGCTTCCAGGTCGCGTCCGAGCCCGCGAGCCCCGACTTCAGCCAGTCCAGCTGCGCGCGGCCGGTGATCGTCCGCTCCGGGTCGTCGACCTCGCCCTTGCCGACGGACGACTGCTGCGAGCGGAAGGAGCGCAGGTCGAGCAGGTGCAGATCGGCCAGCTTGCCGAAGCGCAGCCGCCGGTAGACCGTTCCCTCGGTCGAGGCGCGGACCGGCATCCACTCGAAGTACGCCTGCTTCGCGGCCGCCACCCTGGCCGCCCAGTCGCCCTCGGCGCCGGGGGTGTGGTTCTCCGCGCCCCCCGACCAGGTGTCGTTGGCGACCTCGTGGTCGTCCCAGATCGCGATCATCGGGTGCGTGGCGTGCAGCGCCTGGAGGTCGGGGTCCGTCTTGTAGGTGGCGTGCCGGAGGCGGTAGTCGGCCAGCGAGACGATCTCGTGCTTCGGCTCGTGCGTGCGCACCGTGTACGGGGCCGTGGGGTAGGAGCCGCTCGCGTACTCGTAGATGTAGTCGCCGAGGTGGAGGATCGCGTCCAGGTCCGTGCGGGCGGCCAGGTGGCGGTAGGCGGAGAAGTGGCCGGCCTCCCAGTTGGAGCAGGAGACCACACCGAAGCGGACGCCGGGTGTGGTGGCGTCGGCGGTCGGGGTCGTCCGGGTGCGGCCGGCCGGCGAGACGGCGTCGCCCGCCGTGAAGCGGAACCAGTACGGGGTCTCGGGGCGCAGGCCCCGGACGTCCACCTTCACCGTGTGGTCGCTCGCGGCGGTCGCGGTGGCGGTGCCCTCGGCCGCGGTCCGGGTGAAGGCGCGGTCCTCGGCGATCTCCCAACGGACCGTGACGGCGGGGCCCTTGCCGGAGCCCGGCGTGGCGTCGGGGGTGGGGGTGACGCGCGTCCAGAGCAGGACGCCGTCGGGCAGCGGGTCGCCGGAGGCGACACCGTGCAGGAACGCGGGGGCCTCGGAGTCCGCGAGCGCGGGGGAGGCGGCGCCCACCAGGGCAGGGGTGGCGACGGCCGTGACGGCGGCGGCCTTCACGACGGTTCTGCGGGTGGGGGCGGGGGATATGTGTCGACTGGTCACGGGCAGTCAGATTACTGACCGGTATGGCGAACAGGCAGGCGAATACCGGAAAGTTCGTGCACTCGTCGCCGAGTGGTCGGGATGACCCGGGCATAGCGGACGGGCCGGGCCTTCATGCACACCCCGGAACGCGGGCGGGCCCGTGGGAGCGCCTCCCACGGGCCCGAGCCCTCGGCCTGCCGCCGGTACTAGGGTCTTTCGTTTGGATCAGGCCGGATCAGGGCGCGGTGCCAGACCCCGCGAGCCCGGCGTGATCCAAACGAGACGCCCTAGCCCTTCAGCGCGGGCGTGAGCGCCGCGTTGAACTCCTCGACCGTCAGCGGCGGGTTCTTGGTGCCCTGGGCGGTCAGCGCCTTGCCGTCCATCTTCAGCGTCGGCGTGCCCGTCACACCGCTCTTGTCGAACGCCGCCGACATCTTCATCGCCCACGCGTCGAAGGTGCCGCTCTCCACGTTCTTCTTGAACTCGGCGTTCCCCTTCAGCGCCGGGACCGAGTCGGCGACCTTCAGCAGGTACGCGTCCTTCGCGAACTCGTCCTTGCTCTCCTCCGGGTGGAACTCCGCGGAGTAGAGCGCCGCCTTGTACTTCAGGAACGCCTCGGGGCTCACGTCCAGGGCCGCGCCCAGGGCCGACAGGGCGTTCTTCGAGCCCTCGCCCTGGTCGGAGTTGTCGATGAAGGTGGCGCCGACGTACTTCAGCCTGTACTTGCCGTCCGCCACGTCCTTGTCGACGGTCGCGCCCACCTGCTGCTCGAACTGCGCGCACACCGGGCAGCGCGAGTCCTCGTAGATCTCCAGGGTCTTCTTCGCGGTCGGCTTGCCGACGACGACCGTGGTGCCGTCCGTGCCCTCGGTGTTCTTGGGCGCGGTGACCTTGGACTCCTTGGCCGCCGCCTCCCAGTGCGTCGGCTTGTTGGACTGGACGACGGCGTACCCGACGCCGCCTGCGACCGCCAGGACCGCGACCGCCGACACGGCGACGGTCACCTGGCGGCGCACCTTCTCCTTCTTGGCCTGGCGTTCGCGCTCGACGCGCAGCCGCTCGCGGGCGGCTGCCTTGTTGGCCTGGCTGTTGCGTGCGCTCATGATCGTGTTCTCCGTGGAAGTCGGGAGCCTGGAAGGGCGAAAGGCTGGAAAAGGGACTGCGGTGCTCAGGCGACGGCGAAGCCCGAGCGCGGCGGTCCCCGCCGTCCGACGGAGTGCACGAGCAGGCGCGTACGGGACGGGCGCGGCCGGTCCGCCGGCCGGCCAGGGAGCCCGGACACCGGCCGGGGCGCGCCGAACAGCGCGGCGACGACCATCAGGGGCCGGAACGCGAGGGCCGCGACGGCGCCGATCAGCCGGGCTAGCGC
>NZ_JBEZNQ010000090.1:0-29315 GCF_040653315.1 Streptomyces sp. NPDC047981
GCGGTGGCTTCGCGTATCGGGCGCAGGCGCGTGGTGGTCTCGACGGCCGGCACGTCGCTGGGGATGCGCGGGGCGGTCGTGGGGCGTGGCGGGACGCCGGGTGCAGGGGCGACGACGGGGTCGGGACCGCGGTGTGGAGCGCTCGCCGGACGGGGCGGTACGACGCGCGGAGCGCTGCCCGCGTCGGGAGCGGCGTGCGGGGCGGTCGCCGGGCGCGTGGGCGGGGTCGACGCCGGGGCCGCGGGCGGACGGGTGTCCGTCGGGGGCCGCGTCGGCCTCGGGGGGACGGCCGGTCGGCTCGCGACAGCGGGGGCGTTCTCCCCGGCCCGGCCGGTCGGTTCCTCGGGCGGCAGCAGGGCGTCGGTGATGCGCGAGGAGGCAGGGCGGTGCGCGTCCGTGCTCATGCCCGCCCCCTGGTCGTTCCTCGTCGTGCCGCCCTCGCAATGCCCGCCACTCTACGGGCTGTTCCCCCCACCACGGGAACTCAGGGGCTACCCACCCGTAAACCCGTCTGGCAAGCTCGGGCCATGACTCCCCGCGCCGCCGACCGGGCCCGGTACGACCGGGCCACCGCCCATCTCGACGCGCCCGTCGCCATCGTCGACCTGGAGGCCTTCGACGCCAACGCCGACGACCTCGTCCGGCGGGCCGGGGGCAAGCCGATCCGGGTGGCGAGCAAGTCGGTGCGGTGCCGGGCGCTCCTGGAGCGGGTGCTGGCGCGCGAGGGCTTCGCGGGGATCATGTCGTTCACGCTCGAGGAGTCGCTCTGGCTGGCCCGTGCCGGGTTCGAGGACGTGCTCCTGGCCTATCCGTCCGCCGACCGCGCCGCGTTCGGCGAGCTGGCGAACGACGCGAAGCTCGCCGCGGCGGTGACCGTGATGGTGGACGATCCGGCGCAGCTGGAGCTGATCGACGCGGCCCGCGCGGGCGGTGCCGAGGAGGTCCGGGTCTGCCTGGAGCTGGACACGTCGCTGCGGATGCTCGGCGGCAAGGTGCGGATAGGCGCGCTGCGCTCCCCGCTGCGCGAGCCCGCCCAGCTCGCCGAGCTGGCCCGCTCGATCGCCCGCCGCCCCGGGTTCCGGCTGGTCGGGATCATGGCGTACGAGGGGCATGTCGCCGGGGTCGGGGACGCGGTGGCGGGGCGGCCGCTGCGGTCGCGGGCGGTCCGGCTGATGCAGGCGGCGGCCCGCCGGGAGCTGGCGGCCCGGCGCGCGGCCGTGGTCCGTGCGGTGCGGGCGGTGGCACCGGACCTGGAGTTCGTCAACGGTGGCGGTACGGGCAGTGTGCAGCACACGGCGGCCGAGGAGGCGGTGACCGAGATCGCCGCCGGTTCGGGCCTCTACGTGCCACGGCTCTTCGACAACTACACGTCCTTCACCGGCCGTCCGGCAGCTCTCTTCGCCCAGCCCGTCGTGCGCCGCCCCGGCGTCGGCGTGGTGACCGTGCTCGGCGGCGGCTACCCGGCCTCGGGCGCCGCGGGCGTGGACCGGCTGCCCGTCCCGTACCTGCCGGAGGGGCTGCGCTACGACCCGCAGGAGGGCCCCGGCGAGGTGCAGACCCCGCTGCTCGGCTCGGCGGCGGACGATCTCCTCATCGGGGACAAGGTGTGGTTCCGGCACGCGAAGGCCGGGGAGCTGTGCGAGCGGTTCGACAGCCTCCGGCTGATCGAGGGCGACCGGGTCACGGCCACGGTCCCGACGTACCGGGGCGAGGGCCGCACGTTCCTCTAGTCTCCGCCCGACAGCCTCCGCCCGACCCGACCGTCAGCTCCCCGGGGTGATCGAGCTGCCGACTCCCCCGTTGGTGTCGCTGCCGATCGGGCGGATGCCGCGCGCGATCTCGTCCATGACCGCGAGGGAGGGTCCTTCCGGGCCCGCGTCGAAGACGAAGCGGACGACGACCGGGGACTCGCTGCCCGCCGGGGACGGGAAGGCGAGGGACTGGACGTACCCGCCGGGGCCCTTGTCTGTGGTGACCTGCCAGCGGACCAGGTAGCCGGTGCGTCCTGCGACGGCGGTGGGGCGGGCGGCGATCACCTTGTGGGAGATCATCCTGCCGTAGGGGAGGCTGCCGAGGATGTCCTCCTCGTAGGTCTCCTTGGCCGCGGCGGCGACGTCCTCCTTGGCGATGGCCTCGGGGGTCGCGGCGTCGGTGCGCGAGACCGCGTGCGAGGAGACCGTGCCGTGGCGGCACTCCTTGGAGCCGCTGGGGCACGGGTAGGTGCCGACGGTCGTGACGGTCGGCGCCGGTCCCGAGTAGTACTCCGGCTTCTCCCAGCCCTGGAGGACGGGCAGCGTGATGCCGTTGAGCTGGTCGTCGACCCGTGTGGGCTTCTCGTCCTCTTCGCCGACGGGTTCTTCGCTCGCCGAGGAGGTGGGGGCGGTGGGGGTGTCCGTGACCGCCGTCGGGCCGGCCGACGGCGGGTTCTCCTCGTCGTCGCCGCCGAGCACGAGGACCCCCGCGACGACCGCCGCGACCACGGCCACCGCGACGGCGGCCAGGAGGGCCGCCCGGTTCCGGCCGTTGCGTACGGGCGGAACCGGTACCGGGGCCGTCGCCGGGGCGAAGACGGTGGCCGGGGTCTGCGCCTGGCGGGTGTGCGCGGTCCAGTTCGTGCCGTCCCACCAGCGTTCGACGCCGGGCACGGAGGAGTCCGGGTACCAGCCGGGAGGGGTCGTCATGCTCATCCCACCAGACTAGGACCCGGACCTCGGCCGCTACAGCGGGGTCACGTACGCGCCCGAAATGCCGCCGTCCACGAGGAAGTCGGTGGCGTTGACGAAGGACGAGTCGTCGCTGGCGAGGAAGGCCACGGCGGCGGCGATCTCCTCGGCCTCGGCGAACCGGCCGACGGGGATGTGCACGAGCCGGCGCGCGGCGCGCTCCGGGTCCTTGGCGAACAGCTCCTGCAGCAGCGGGGTGTTGACCGGCCCGGGGCAGAGCGCGTTGACGCGGATGCCCTCGCGGGCGAACTGGACGCCCAGCTCACGGGACATGGCCAGCACGCCGCCCTTGGAGGCGGTGTACGAGATCTGGCTGGTGGCCGCGCCCATGATGGCGACGAACGAGGCGGTGTTGATGATGGAGCCCCGGCCCTGGCGCCGCATGTAGGGCAGGGCGGCCTTGCAGCACAGGTACACCGAGGTGAGGTTGACGTCCTGGACGCGCTTCCAGGCCTCCAGGCCGGTCTCCAGGATCGAGTCGTCGTCGGGCGGCGAGATGCCCGCGTTGTTGAAGGCAATGTCGACGGAGCCGTAGGTGTCGAAGGCGGTCCTGAACAGCGCCTCGACCTCCTCGGGGTCGGTGACGTCGACGCGGACGAAGGTGCCGCCGACCTCCTCGGCCGCCGCCTTGCCGGCGGTCTCGTCGATGTCGCCGCAGACGACGTTGGCGCCCTCGGAGGCGAGGCGGCGGGCGGTGGCCAGGCCGATGCCGCTGCCGGCGCCGGTGATGACGGCGGTGCGGCCGACCAGACGGCGGCAGACGATCTCTTCGGTGCTCATGCGGTTCAGGCCTCCGTGGCTTCCGTGCTGATGAAGACGTTCTTGGTCTCGGTGAAGGCGGTCAGTGCGTCGGGGCCCAGTTCCCGGCCGAGGCCGGACTGCCGGTAGCCGCCGAAGGGGGTCCAGTACCGGACGCTGGAGTGGGAGTTGACGGAGAGGTTGCCGGCCCTGACGGCGCGCGAGACGCGCAGGGCGCGGCCGACGTCCCGGGTCCAGATCGAGCCGGACAGGCCGTACTCGGTGGCGTTGGCGAGCCGTACGGCGTCCGCCTCGTCCTCGAAGGGCAGGACGACGGCGACCGGTCCGAAGACCTCTTCCACGGCGCAGGGCGCGTCCTCGGCGATGTCGGTGAGGACGGTCGGCGGGAACCAGAAACCGGGGCCCTCGGGGGCCTTGCCGCGGATGCCGGGGAGGGTGTCGGGGACGTAGGCCCGTACGCGTTCCAGCTGGGCGCGGGAGATCAGCGGGCCCATCTGGGTCTTCTCGTCGGCCGGGTCGCCGACGAGGATCTCCTCGATCGCCGGGGTGAGCAGCTCCAGGAAGCGGTCGTACACGGAGCGCTGGACGAGGATGCGGGTGCGGGCGCAGCAGTCCTGGCCGCTGTTGTCGAGGAAGGACATCGGCGCCGCGGCTGCCGCCGCCTCGACGTCCGCGTCGGCGAAGACGATGTTCGGGCTCTTGCCTCCGAGTTCGAGGGTCACCCGCTTCACCTGGTCGGCGCAGGTGGCCATGATGCTCTTGCCGACCCGGGTGGAGCCGGTGAAGACGATCTTGGCGACGCCGGGGTGGGTGACGAGCGCGTCGCCCGCGACGGCCCCCTCGCCCGGCAGGACCTGGAAGAGGTGCTCGGGGAGCCCGGCCTCCAGGGCGAGTTCGGCGAGGCGGAGCGCGGTGAGCGGGGTGGTCTCGGCGGGCTTGAGGATCACCGCGTTGCCGGCGGCGAGGGCGGGGGCGGTGGCCCAGGCGGCGATCGGCATGGGGAAGTTCCAGGGCGCGATCACGCCGACGACGCCGAGGGGTTCGAGGATCGTGACGTCGAGGCCGCCGGAGACCGGGATCTGGCGGCCGTTCAGCCGCTCCACTCCCCCGGCGGCGTAGTCGAGCAGGTCGCGGACGTTGCCCGCCTCCCAGCGGGCGTTGCCGAGGGTGTGACCTGCCTCGCGGACCTCGAGGAGGGCGAGTTCCTCGGTGTGGGCGTCGACGACGGCGGCGAACCGGCGCAGCAGCCGGGCTCGGTCGGCGGGGGCGGCGGCGGCCCAGCCGCGCTGGGCGGCGGTGGCCCGTGCGACGGCGGCGTCGACGTCCTGCCTGGTGGCGGCGGGGACGGTGGCGACGACCTCCTCGGTCGCCGGATTGAGTACCTGGAGTTCCTGAAGCAACTCGTTCCTCACATGCGTTCGAAGGAGCGGCGCAGCTCCCAGTCGGTCACCGCGGCGTCGTACGCGTCCAGTTCGACGCGGGCCATGTTGCGGTAGTGCGCGACGACCTCGTCGCCGAAGGCGGCCTTGGCGATGGGGCTGGTCTCCCAGAGCTCGGCGGCCTCGCGCAGGGTGGTGGGGACGTGGGCGTAGTCGGCGGTGTAGGCGTTGCCGTCGCAGGCTTCGGGGAGTTCGAGCCGCTGCTCGATGCCGTACAGTCCGGCGGCGATCAGGCCGGCGACGGCGAGGTGCGGGTTGACGTCTCCGCCGGGGAGCCGGTTCTCGAAGCGGGTCGAACGGCCGTGGCCGACGACGCGCAGGGAACAGGTGCGGTTGTCGACGCCCCAGGCGACGGCGGTGGGGGCGAAGGAGCCGGGCTGGAACCGCTTGTAGGAGTTGATGTTGGGGGCGTAGAGGAGGGAGAAGTCGCGCAGGGCGGCGAGCTGTCCGGCGAGGAAGTGCCGCATGACCTCCGACATCCCGGCGGGCCCGTCGCCGGCCATGACGTTGGTGCCGTCGGCGTCCTGGAGGGAGAGGTGGATGTGGCAGGAGTTGCCCTCGCGCTCGTTGTACTTCGCCATGAAGGTGAGCGAGACGCCTTCCTGGGCGGCGATCTCCTTGGCGCCGGTCTTGTAGACGGCGTGCTGGTCGCAGGTGACGAGGGCCTCGTCGTACTTGAAGGCGATCTCGTGCTGGCCGGGGTTGCACTCGCCCTTGGCGGACTCGACGGTCAGTCCCGCGCCCGCCATCTCGTTGCGGATCCGCCGCAGGAGGGGCTCGACACGGCCGGTGCCGAGGATCGAGTAGTCGACGTTGTACTGGTTGACCGGGGTCAGGCCGCGGTAGTTCGCGTCCCAGGCCTGCTCGTAGGTGTCCTTGAAGACGATGAACTCCAGCTCCGTGCCGACGTGCGCGGTGTAGCCGTGCTCGGCGAGCCGCTCGAGCTGGCGGCGGAGGATCTGGCGGGGTGCGGCGACGACGGGCGAGCCGTCGCTCCAGGCGAGGTCGGCGACGAGCATGGCCGTGCCCGCGTTCCAGGGCACGCGGCGCAGCGTGTCGAGGTCGGGGCGCATGGCGAAGTCGCCGTAGCCGCGGTCCCAGGAGGACATCGCGTATCCGTCGACCGTGTTCATCTCGGTGTCGACGGCCAGGAGATAGTTACAGCCCTCGGTTCCGTGGTCGAGGACCTCGTCGAGGAAGAACGGTGCGGCGAACCGCTTGCCCTGGAGCCGTCCCTGCATGTCGGGGAAGGCCAGGACGACCGTGTCGATCTCACCGCTCGCGACGAGGGCGCGGAGCTCCTCGACGGAGAGCGGGGCTTTGCGGTCTGCCACGGGATTACTCCTCCTTCGGTCAGCCGGAAGCCATAAGGTATTGCCGAAGACCATTGCTTGGGAAGGGGAAACGGGAACGTGTCCAGTACGAGTGAGTCCAGTACGAGCGATACGAGCGGTACGAGCGCATCCCCCGTCCCGCAGGCGGACCGGCTGACGCCCGTGCTGCGGCCGGTCCGGGCGGGCAACGGCTTCGAGGAGGCCCTGGAGCAGATCCTCCAGGTGGTGCGGCTCGGGCTCGTGCCCGGCGGCGAACGACTGCCCGCCGAGCGGGAGCTGGCCGACCGGATGGGGATCAGCCGGGTCACCCTGCGCGAGGTCCTGAAGGTGCTCCAGGAACAGGGCCTGGTCGAGAGCCGGCGCGGGCGGTACGGCGGAACGTTTGTGCTGCACCGGCCGCAGACGGCGGACGAGGACGAGCTGCGGCGCCGGATCGCGGCCGTCGACGTCGAGGACACGCTGCGGTTCCGGGAGGTCCTGGAGGTGGGCGCGGCGGGGCTGTGCGCGGCGCACGGGCTCGACGACGAGGGCGCGGAGCGGCTCCGCACCGCCCTGGCCGCCACGCACGACGCCCCGCTGGACGACTACCGGCGCCAGGACACCCTGCTCCACCTCACGCTGGCCGAACTCTCGGGCTCCCCGACACTGACGGCGCAGTACGCGGCCGTACGGGCCACGGTGAACGATCTCCTGGACTGCATCCCGCTGCTGGTACGGAACCTGGAGCACTCCCAGCACCAGCACACGGCCCTGGTGGAGGCCGTCCTGGACGGCGACGCCGACGCGGCCCGCGAGGTCATGCGCGAGCACTGCGGGGGCACGGCCGCGCTGCTGCGGGGGTTCCTGACCTGAGACGAGCGGGCGGGCTGCCTGGTGGGCGGGCGGCCGGCGGCCTGGCTGGTGGGCGGCGACAGACTGGCGAGCAGCCGGGCGGGCGGGCGCGGCCTGGCGGGCGACCGGCGGCGGGGCGCGCGGCGGCCTCGCGGCCGGGCGGACGGCCGGGGCGCTCACGTAACCCGAAAGTAACGCACGGGGGTTGCGTTCCGGCCGGGGCGGCGCAAAGGTATGGCTCCATTCCATTGGGCCCGACGCGGGAGCTGACGCTGCCATGACGCTCGAAGACACCTCCGGGGAAAAGACGGCACCAGGAGACAGGACGGCACCGGACGACTACCTCGAACGCCGGGCCCTGCGCCGGGGCAGCGCCGGCTGGCTGCTGCTCACCGGACTCGGCGTCGCCTACGTCGTCTCCGGCGACTTCTCCGGCTGGAACATCGGCCTCTCCAAGGGCGGCTTCGGCGGCCTGGCCATCGCGACCGTCCTGATGGGCGCGATGTACGCCTGTCTCGTCTTCGCCCTCGCCGAACTCTCCGCCATCCTGCCGACCGCAGGCGGCGGCTACGGCTTCGCGCGCCGGGCGCTCGGCACCTGGGGCGGTTTCCTCACCGGCACCGCGATCCTCATCGAGTACATCCTCGCGCCCGCCGCGATCTCCATCTTCATCGGCGACTACGTCGAGTCCCTCGGACTCTTCGGCCTGGAGTCCGGCTGGCCGGTCTACCTCGCGTGCTTCGCCCTCTTCATCGGCATCCACCTCTGGGGCGTGGGCGAGGCACTCCGCTTCAGCCTGATCGTGACGGCGATCGCGGTCGCGGCGCTGGTCATCTTCGCGCTCGGCGCGCTGAGCGACTTCCACGTCGACGGTCTGAACGACATCCCGGCCGACGCGGACGCGTTCGGCGCCAACTCCTGGCTGCCGTACGGGCTCCTGGGCATCTGGGCGGCGTTCCCGTTCGGCATGTGGTTCTTCCTCGGCGTCGAGGGCGTGCCGCTCGCGGCGGAGGAGGCCAAGGACCCGGTCCGCTCGATGCCGAGGGCGCTCGCCCTGTCCATGGGCATCCTGGTGCTGCTCGCCGTGATCACCTTCGTCGCCGCGACGGGCGCGCGCGGCTCGGCCGCGATCCAAGAGGCGGGCAACCCGCTGGTCGTGGCGCTGCAGGGGGACGGAGAGCCGACGGCGCTCAGCCGCTTCGTCAACTACGCGGGGCTCGCGGGCCTCGTGGCCTCGTTCTTCTCTCTCATCTACGCCGGTTCGCGCCAGCTCTTCGCCCTGTCCCGGGCCGGCTACCTGCCGCGCTTCCTCTCCCTCACGAGCCGTCGGAAGTCCCCGTACCTGGGACTGCTGATCCCCGGCGGGATCGGCTTCGCGCTCGCGGCGGGCACCGGGGACGGTGCGCGGATGCTGAACATCGCGGTCTTCGGCGCGACCATCTCGTACGCCCTGATGGCGCTCTCCCACATCGTGCTGCGCCGCCGCGAGCCCGACCTGCCGCGCCCGTACCGCACCCCCGGCGGCGTCGTGACCTCGTCGGTGGCGTTCGTGCTCGCCCTGTCCGCACTGGTGGCGACGTTCCTGGTGGACAAGGACGCGGCGTTCATCGCGCTGGGGGTGTACGTGATCGCACTGGCCTACTTCGCGTTCTACAGTCGGCACCACCTGGTCGCCAAGGCGCCGGAGGAGGAGTTCGCGGCGCTTGCGGCGGCCGAGGCCGAACTCGACCGCGACCGCGACTGACCCGCCCGTCTTCGATCTGGAGGAATCCGTGCCCAAGCCGCTCATCGGCGTGACGACCTATCTGGACCAGGCCCGTTGGGGGGTGTGGGACATGCCGGCGGCGCTGCTGCCCGCGCAGTACCCACGCCTGGTGCAGGCGAGCGGCGGTCTCGCGACGATGCTCCCGCCGGACGAGCCGTCCGCCGCCGCGTCGGTGGTGGCGCGGCTCGACGGCCTGGTGATGGCGGGCGGTGCGGATGTGGAGCCGGTACGGTACGGGGCCGAGCCCGACCCCCGTACCGGCCCGCCGGCCCGGGCCAGGGACAGCTGGGAACTGGCCCTGATCGAGGCGGCGCTCGCCTCCGGGACGCCGGTGCTCGGCATCTGCCGGGGCATGCAGCTCCTGAACGTGGCCCTCGGCGGCACGCTGGTGCAGCACCTGGACGGCCATGTGGAGTCGGTCGGCGTGATCGGCCGCCACGCGGTGAAGCCGGTCCCGGGCACGCGCTACGCGTCCCTGGTCCCGGAACTGGCCTCGGTGCCGACCTACCACCACCAGGCGGTGGACCGCCTCGGCCGTGACCTGATCCCGTCGGCGTACGCGGAGGACGGCACGATCGAGGCGATCGAACTCCCCTCCCCGACCTGGGCCCTGGGCGTCCAGTGGCACCCGGAGATGGGCGAGGACCTGAGGGTGATGCAGGCCTTGACCACGGCGGCAAGCTGAGGAGCGCGGAGGTCGGGGGCCTCAGGGGCGCGAGGGCGCAGGGGGGGTGGCCCGCAGGGGCCTCAGGGGCGCGGGGCGGTCAGCCTCAGGCTCCTCCGGGGCGCAGGGGCGGTGGGAGTCATGGACCTCAGGGGCGCGGGGAACTGCGCGACCAGCCACAACGGCCCCGCAGACACCCACCGGCGCAAGCACCCCCGGACCTCAGGGGCGCGGGGAACCGCGCGAAAGCCCACGACGGCGCCGCACCCGCCCACCGGGCGAACCCCACCCCACCGGGCAACCCGCCCACCGGGCGAACCCCACCCCACCGGGCAACCCACCCACCGGGCGAACCCCACCCGCGAGGCACCCCCCGCCCCCACCGCACCGCCCTCACCCCGCCGGCGCCGCCCGAGTCAAGGACAGCAGGTCCCGCGCAGGCCCCGTCGGCCGATGCCCCACAGGCCACACCGCACGAAGGTCCCGCCGCAGCAGCACCCCGTCGACCGGGATCTCCACAAGGCGTCGCGAGGCCAGCTCCTCCGTGATCGCGAGTTCGCTCAGCACGGCCGGCCCCGCACCGCTCACCGCCGCCGCCTTCACAGCCGTGGTGGAGGCGAGTTCGAGCAGCGGCTGCGCGAGCCCTCCGTGCGCGGAGAGAGCCGAGTCGAGGACCTGCCGGGTCCCCGACCCCCGCTCCCGCAGGATCAGGGGGGTCGCCGCCAGCTCCCCCGGTTCCAGCGCCCTGCGCCGCCGCGCCCACGCGTGCGAGGGCGCGGCGACCACGACCAGCCGGTCCCGGGCGACGACCGCCCCGTCCAGGCCGTCCGGCACGGCGAGCCCCTCCACGAACCCCAGGTCCGCCTCGTCGCCGAGGAGCCGCTCCGCGACCGCCGCCGAGTTCCCCGCCATCAGCGACACCGCCGTGTCCGGCCGCTCCGCGCGCAGCGCGATGAGCCACCCGGGCAGCAGGTACTCCGCGATCGTCATCGACGCCGCCACCCGCAGCCGCGAGTCCCGCCGCCCCCGCAGCGCCTGCGCCCCCGCGTCGAAGGCCTCGGCCGCCTCGACGATCCGCCGCGCCCAGTCCGTGACGAGCGCCCCCGCGTCCGTGAGCCGCGATCCGCGCGGCGAGCGGTCGACCAGGGCCACCCCGAGCTGCCGCTCCATCGAGCGGATCCGGCTGCTCGCCGCGGGCTGGGTGATCCCCACCTCGCGGGCCGCCCGCCCCAGACTCCCGTGCCGGGCGACGGCGAGCAGAAGTTCGAGCGCGCCGAGGTCGGGGACCCGGTGGGACAGCGGTGGGCTCTCGGCAGGGTCGTTGCTCATAAAGTCAGCTTATGACGTCATAGCGCCAAGATCCCTGGTCGGGCCCGCCCCGCGGAACGAGGGTGGAGCCATGGCAACCCTCGCTCCTTCCCGTCCGGCCCCCCTCGCCACCACCCCCGGCGTACGGGCGGCCGCGGTCCGTCACCTCGGCCCCAACTGGTACGCCTCGGTGATGGGCACCGCCATCGTCGCCAACGCGGGAGCCACGCTCCCCGTGGACGTCCCCGGTCTGCGCACCGCCTGCGCCGCCGTCTGGGCGCTCTCCCTCGCGATGCTCCTCACCCTCGTCACCGCCCGCGCCCTGCACTGGATCCACCACCGCGACCGCGCCCGCGAGCACCTCCTCGACCCGGCCGTGGCGCCGTTCTACGGCTGTCTGTCGATGGCCCTGCTCGCCGTCGGCGCCGGCGCGCTGATCGTCGGCCAGGACTGGATCGGCCCGACCGCGGCCGTCGCCCTCGACACCGTCCTGTTCACCGCCGGTACGGTGATCGGCCTGGCCGCCGCCGTGACGATCCCGTACCTGATGGTCGTCCACCACCGGATCGAGGGCGCCTCGCCCGTCTGGCTGCTGCCCGTCGTCGCGCCCATGGTCTCCGCGGCCGTCGGCCCGCTGCTCCTGCCCCACCTGCCCGCCGGACAGCCCCAGCAGACCCTGCTGATCGCCTGCTACGCCCTGTTCGGCGTCAGCCTGCTCGCGACCCTGGTCATGCTGCCCCTGGTCTTCGGCCGGCTGGTCACCGGCGGGCCGCTGCCGCTCGCGCTCACCCCGACGCTCTTCCTGGTCCTCGGCCCTCTCGGCCAGTCGACGACCGCCGCGAACAAGTTCGCCGACTACGCCCCCGGCGTGCTTCCCGACCCGTACGCGCACGGCTTCGGCGCCTTCGCCGTCCTCTACGGCGTGCCCGTCATGGGTTTCGCCCTGCTGTGGCTGGCGCTGGCCGGGGCGATGGTGCTGCGGGCCCGCAGGCACGGCATGGGCTTCGCGATGACCTGGTGGGCCTTCACCTTCCCCGTCGGCACCTGTGTGACGGGCGCGGAGGGCCTCGCCCACCACACCGGTCTCGCCGTCTACGACGGCCTCGCGATCGTGCTGTACGTCTTCCTCGTCGCGGCCTGGCTGGTGGCCGGATTCCACACCCTGCGCGGGCTGTTCAGCGGTGCGCTGCTCGCAGGGCCCGGGCGAGGACCCGTGGCGCCTCGGCCAGTGACGGCCCGTACCAGGTGAGATGGCGGCCGCTGACGAGCGCGGCGGCGGTCCCGGGGAACGCCTCGGGGCCGTCGTCGCGCGTGAAGCGGTACGGCTCGTCGGGCAGGACGACCAGGTCGGCGCCGGCCGCCCGCAGCTCGTCGAGCGGGACGCGCGGGTAGCGCTCGGCGTGGTCGGCGTACAGGTGGCGGACACCGAGCCGGGCCAGCAGGTCGCCCGCGAAGGTGTCGCGGCCGAGGACCATCCAGGGGCGGCGCCAGATCGGCACGACGGCGGTGCGCGCACCGCCGTCCGGCTCCTCCACCGCCGCCCACGCCTCCTCCGCCCCGTCCAGCCAGCGCGGCCGGTCCGGTACCCCGCAGGCACGCAGTACGCGGTCCAGCTCCTGGAACGCCTGGGCGAGCGTGCGCACCTCGGTGACCAGGACCTCGACCCCCGCGGCGCGCAGGGCGTCCAGGTCCGGGGCGCGGTTCTCCTCCTCGTTGGCGATCACGAGGTCGGGGCGGAGCCCCGTGATCGCGGCGACGTCGGGGTTCTTGGTGCCCCCGATCCGTACGACGTCGAGGTCGGCGGGGTGGCTGCACCAGTCGGTGGCGCCGACGAGCAGCCCAGGGGCGGTGACGGCGACCGCCTCGGTCAGCGAGGGGACGAGGGAGACGACCCGCCGCACGTCCCGCCTCACCACGCGCCTCACGTGTCGTCGGCCTCGATGTGCTCGGCGACGGCCACCACGAGGAGGCGGGTGCCGGGCTCGGTGGCGCGCCACCGGTGCCGTACGCCGCCGGAGAGGTAGAGCGTGTCGCCGCGCTCCAGGCGGTACGCCCGGCCCTCGGCCTCGACCTCGGCGGCGCCGTCGGCGACGAACAGCAACTCGTCGTTGCGGTGCTGGAATTCCCGGCCCGCGTCCCGCTCGCCGGTGAACTCCAGCGCGTGCAGCTGCTGGCGGCCGCGGACCAGGGACCGTACGCCCTCGGGCATCGCGTGCGCATGCTCCTCGGCCCGGACGACGTCGACCGTGCGGGCGGCCTCCGCGGCGGCGAGGAGTTCGCCGGCGGAGGTCTCCAGGGCGCCGGCGACGAGTTCGAGGGAGCGCTTGCTGGGGCGAGCCCGCTCGTTCTCGATCTGGCTGAGGAAGGGCACGGACAGACCGCTGCGCGAGGCGACGACGGCCAGGGTGAGCTTGAGGGCCCTGCGGCGCTTCTTGACGGCCGCGCCCACGCGCAGCGATTCCTTGTCGTCCATGTCGGCTCCCTCCCTCGTGCCTCGGTGCCTGCGTACTGGTCGGTTAACTGAACCTTACGCAGCTTTGGCGTGGGGTTTCGCGTCGTGGCGAAAAGGGGTGGTCGCCGAACACGTTCGGCGACCACCCCTTTTCGGACAGCAGTCAGGAATCAGACATCGGGCCTGCCGAGCCCCTCGCGCCCTACTGCGGGGCGAGCTTCTCCGCGAGGCCGGGGTTCTTCTCCAGCCAGCCGCGGACGGCCTCCTGCTCCTTGCCCTTGCCGGTCTCCTGGATGGCGGCCTCGAGATCCGTGAGCTGCTTCTCGGTCAGCTCGAAGTTCTTCAGCCAGGCGCCGATCTCGGGGTTCTCGGCCGAGAAGCCCTTGCGGGCGAGGGTGTGCACGCCGTCGCCGGTGCCCCAGGTGCCCTTGGGGTCCTTGAGCTTCTTCAGGTCGTACGTCGAGTAGGCCCAGTGCGGCGACCAGAGCGTCACGACGACCGGTTCCTTCTTGTCGTACGCGCGCTTCAGCTCGGCGAGCATGCCGGGCGTGGAGCCGTCGACGACCTTGTACTCGCCCTCCAGGCCGTACTCCTTGAGGACCTTGTCCTTGAGGATGCCCATCATTCCGGCGCTCGGCTCGATGCCGATGATGCGGCCCTTGAACTGCCCGCTCTTGCCCTTGAGGTCGTCGAGCGAGTCGATGTCCTTCATGTAGGACGGCACGGACAGCTCCAGGGAGGTGGGGCCGTACCAGGAGCCGAGGTCCTCCAGCTTGTTCTGGTACTTCTCCCAGTACTGGGCGTGGGTGACCGGGAGCCAGGAGTCGGTCTGGAAGTCGATCTGGCCACCGGCGAGACCGGTGTAGAGCGCGCCGGCCTCCAGCTGCGTGGCGTCGACCTCGTAGCCGCGCCGCTCCAGGAGTTCCTTCCAGAGGAAGGTGGAGGCGATGCCCTCGTCCCAGGGGATGTAGCCGAGGTTGATCTTCTTGCCGTGGCCGATGTCCTTGCCGCCTGCGGTCGTCGAGGACGTGCCGCCGCCGAGGAAGCCCATGCCGCCCGCGACGAGCGCCAGGATCACCACGCCGACGAGGGCGGTGACGGGCTGCGGGCGGTGGTTCCAGAGCTTCGCCCCGGCGCGTGCGGCGGTCGCGGCCCGCGCCTTGGCGAGCGCGCGGCGGCCGAGCGGAGAGACCTGGCGGCCGAGCGCGCCGGTCATCCGGTCGAGGTACATGGCGAGGATGACGATGGAGATGCCGGCCTCGAAGCCGAGGCCGATGTCGACGTTGCCGATGGCGCGGTAGACCGCGCCGCCGAGCCCGCCACCGCCGACCATGCCGGCGATGACGACCATGGAGAGGCCGAGCATGATGACCTGGTTGATACCGGCCATGATCGTCGGCAGGGCGAGCGGCAGCTGCACGCGCAGCAGCGTGTTGCGCGGGGTGGTACCGAACGCCTCGGCCGCCTCGACGAGTTCGCCGTCGACCTGGCGGATGCCGAGCTCGGTCATGCGCACGCCGGGCGG
Organism: Streptomyces sp. NPDC047981; assembly: GCF_040653315.1. Classification (NCBI taxonomy): domain Bacteria; kingdom Bacillati; phylum Actinomycetota; class Actinomycetes; order Kitasatosporales; family Streptomycetaceae; genus Streptomyces; species Streptomyces sp. NPDC047981. Next base: position 14,801 of record NZ_JBEZNQ010000090.1, read on the forward strand.
CAGGGCGAAGACGATGGTGGCGATGATGCCGGGGACCACGCCGACGCCGAAGAAGATGATGCCCGGGATCAGATAGACCATGGCGGGCATGGTCTGCATGAAGTCCAGGACCGGGCGCAGCACGGCGCTGACGGTGGTGGAACGGGCCGCCCAGATGCCGAGCGGGACCGCGATCACCAACGTCACGAGTGTCGCGACGAGCACCAGGGAGAGCGTCGCCATGGCGTCGTCCCACAGGTCGACGGAGTCGACGAGCGCGAAGCCCGCGAAGGCGAGCACACCGGCGGGCAGGCCGCGCAGCCACCAGGCGACGACGGCGAGGATGCCGGCGAAGAGCAGGGGCTCGGGCGCGGAGAGGACGGCGTCGATGCCGTCGTAGAGGCCGGTGACGACGGTGGTGATGGCGTCGAAGAGCCAGGAGAACTGGGCCTGGAGCCAGTCGACGGAGCTGTCGACCCACTGGCCGAGGGGGAGCCTAGGCATGCGAGGCCACCTCCTTCGTACCGGTGGTACCGGCGCTGCAGGCGACGGGCGGGCGCTGCTCGTCGCCGACGAAGCCGATCAGGCGGGACTGCGGTACGACGCCGAGGACGGTGCCGTCGGCGTCCTTGACGGCCACCGGGTGCGGGACGCGCGCGCTGACGGCGCACAGGTCGGCGACGAGGGTGTCGGGGCCGACGGTCTCGCAGTCGCAGGCGTCCGCCTTCCCGGGGGCGTCGGACTCGGTCATCACGGCGGCGGCCGTGAGCACGCGGGAGCGGTCGACGTCCTGGATGAAGGAGGCGACGTAGTCGTTGGCGGGGCGGACCAGGATGTCCTCGGCACTGCCGAGCTGGACGATCCGGCCGTCGCGCATGACCGCGATGCGGTCGCCGAGGCGCATGGCCTCGTTGAGGTCGTGGGTGATGAAGACGATGGTCTTCTTCAGGCGCTTCTGCAGTTCGAGGAGCTGGTCCTGCATGTCGCGGCGGATCAGCGGGTCGAGGGCGCTGAAGGACTCGTCCATGAGGAGCAGGTCGGCATCGGTGGCGAGCGCGCGGGCGAGGCCCACGCGCTGCTGCATGCCGCCGGAGAGTTCGTCGGGCCAGGACTTCTCCCAGCCGGCGAGGCCGCACAGCTCCAAGGCCTCGGCGGCCCGGGTCTCGCGCTCGGCGCGCGGGACGCCCTGGACCTCCAGGCCGTAGGCGGCGTTCTCGAGGACGCTGCGGTGCGGGAAGAGCGCGAAGTGCTGGAAGACCATGCTGATCTTCGTGGACCGCACGGTGCGCAGATCGCGGGGGCTCAGCGCGGTGAGGTCGTCGCCGTCGAACAGCACGCGGCCCGCGGTGGGCTCCAGCAGGCCGTTGAGCATGCGCAGGAGGGTGGACTTGCCCGATCCGGACAGACCCATGACGACGAAGATCTGGCCGGGCTCGACGGTGAAGGAGGCGTCGATCACCGCCGCCGTCGTGCCGTCGGCGCGGAGCTCGTCGCGCTCCGCGCCGTTCGCGAGCTTCTTGACGGCCTCGTCGGGTCGTCTGCCGAACACCTTGAACAGATGGTCGGCCTGGAGCCTGGACACATACACCTCACGCGTTGGAACGAGAACGGCCCTCCACCCCCGCAGCAGGGCCGTGGAGCGGGGCGGGTTCGGCCCGCGGCTCCCGTGGCGTACGGGGATCCGTTGCCGAATCCCCGTACCGGGTCCGCTCCGGGCCCGCGCCTGCCCGGGGGCTCCGGAGGCAAACCCGAAGGTGACGGGGGTCACGGAGGGACGCTGCCGCGGGGCACGGGCCGCGACAGCGTCGCGGGACGCGGGCCGGCGGGCGGAGCCGCGGTCGGGGCCGGTGTCAGTGGAGTGCGGCATGATCGAGGTGTGACGCGACGCCTGATGCTCCTCGACACCGCCTCCCTCTACTTCCGCGCGTACTTCGGCGTGCCGGACTCCGTCCGGGCCCCGGACGGCACGCCGGTCAACGCGGTGCGCGGTCTGCTGGACTTCATCACCCGGCTCGTCCAGGACCACCACCCGGACGACCTGGTGGCCTGCATGGACGCCGACTGGCGCCCGCAGTGGCGGGTGGATCTGATCCCGTCGTACAAGGCGCACCGGGTCGCCGTGGAGACGGAGACGGGCCCGGACGAGGAGGAGATCCCGGACACGCTCTCCCCGCAGGTGCCCGTGATCGAGGACGTCCTGGACGCGCTCGGCATCGCCCGGGTCGGGGTCGCCGGCTACGAGGCGGACGACGTGATCGGGACGCTGGCGGGGTGGGCGAAGGGCCCGGTGGACATCGTCACGGGCGACCGGGACCTCTTCCAGCTGGTCGACGACGAGCGCGCGGTGCGCGTGCTGTACCCGCGCAAGGGCGTCGGCGACTGCGACCTGGTCGACGACGAGCTGATCCGTACGAAGTACGGGGTGCGGGCCGATCAGTACGCCGACTTCGCGGCGCTGCGCGGCGACGCCAGTGACGGGCTGCCCGGGGTTAAGGGCATCGGCGAGAAGACGGCGGCGCAGCTGATCACGGAGTACGGCGATCTCGCGGGTGTACGGGCCGCCGCCGTGGACCGTACGTCGAAGCTGACCCCGGCCAAGCGGCGCGGGATCGTGGAGGCGGCGGAGTACCTGGACGTGGCGCCCACGGTCGTCCGCGTCGCCGGGGACGTGCCCCTGCCCGACTTCGACCCGGCGCTGCCGCGCGTGCCCAAGGACCCGGAGGCCCTGGCCGGCCTGGTGGAGCGCTGGGGTCTCGGCGGCGCGGTGGGCCGGCTGCTGCCGGTCCTGGAGCGCGAGCGGCCCTAGAGGGCGCCTCGCCCCTGGGCACTCTGGGCCGTCGCGCACCCGGGGTGCTAGCTTAGGTAAACCTAAGTTCGCGAGTCAGTCAGGGAGACCGTCGTGGCAGAGCAGCCGGCGCGCAAGGCACCGCAGGCCCATGAGGCACGGGTCGTGCGCACGGAGCGGATCACGCCCCACATGGTGCGGGTCGTGTTGGGCGGGGAGGGCCTCGACGCGTTCTCGGTCGGCGAGTACACCGACCACTACGTGAAGCTGCTCTTCGCGCCGGAGGGCGTGAGCTACCCGGAGCCGTTCGACATGGAGCGGATCCGGGCGGAGTACCCGCGCGAGCAGTGGCCCACGACGCGGACGTACACGGTCCGGAACTGGGACCCGGTCCACCGCGAGCTGACCGTCGACTTCGTGGTCCACGGCGACGAGGGCCTGGCCGGCCCCTGGGCGGCGCGCGCCCAGGCCGGCGAGACGATGCGCTTCCTGGGCCCTGGTGGCGGTTACGCCCCGGACACGGAGGCGGACTGGCACCTGCTGGTGGGCGACGAGAGCGCCCTGCCGGCCATCGCGGTGGCTCTGGAGCGGCTGCCGGAGGGTTCCACGGCACATGCCTTCGTGGAGGTCGCGGACGCGACCGAGGAGCAGAAGTTCGCGACCGCGGCGGGCATCGAGGTGACCTGGCTGCACCGCGGCGACCGCCCGACGGGCGAGGCGCTGCTCGACGCCGTGAAGGGCCTGGACTTCCCGGCGGGCGACGTCCACGCCTTTGTGCACGGCGAGGCGGGCTTCGTGAAGGAGCTCCGCCGCCACCTGCGCCTGGAGCGCGAGGTGCCGCGCGAGCGCCTGTCGATCTCGGGCTACTGGCGCCTGGGCAAGACGGACGAGGCCTGGCGCGCGATCAAGCGCGATTGGAACGACCAGGTCGAACGCGAACAGGAAAGCTGAGACGGGCGGGTCCGGGCCGGAGCGGTCGGTCCGGGCTGGACCGGGTCGGGGTTCGGGCAGGACCGTCGGGTCCGGCCCGGGCAGCCGGGCCGGGCCGGGGAGCCGGGCCGGGACGAGCAGCGCACGACCTCGCAGCCGGGCCGCGCAGCACAGCCGGGACGGGCAGCGCACGACCGCGCAGCCGGGCCGTGCAGCACAGTCGGGCCGCGCAGCGCCGGGCCCGGGACGGGCGGTCACCCAGGTGGGGCCGCCCTGCCGGCGGCCCCACCGGCCCCACCGGCACCCCCACCCCACCCCACCCCACACCTCCCCCACCGGCTCACCGCCCGGAGCCGAACACCTTCCCCGACGCGTCCACGTGCGCCATCCTCCGTAGCGCCGTGAAGATCGCGTCGCCGAGCACCGTGCCCACCACCACGCTCTCCACCAGCTCGTCCCGCTCCACATTGCGCGCGACGTACTCCAGGTCCGCCTCGGCCACCTGTTCCGCCGCCTCCGCGTACGTGTCGAGCACCTCCGCGAACCCCTCGTGGCCGACCTCCGTCAGCGCCGCGAGCGCGACCGCGAGCGCCTCAGCCGCCGCACTGCCCTCGTACGTGCGCCAGCCCCGCCGGTCGATCAGTTCGGCCACGGCCGCCCGCGCCTCGACGAGCCCCTCGGCCGACTCCTCGCCGTAGCGCGGCACCACCCGGTCGGCGGCCGCACCCAGCATCTTGTGGACCGGGCGGTCGCGGTCCTCTATCGCCTCGAGGACCTCACGGATCGCGGCGACCGACAGCCCGCCGATGTCCAGGAGCGCCCGGATCAGGCGCAGGCGACGCTCGTGCGTCTCGCCGTACGAAGCCTGGTTCGGGCTGGTCAACTCCCCGGCCGGAAGCAGCCCTTCCCGTACGTAGTACTTGATCGTGGGCACCGACACCCCGGTCCTGCGACTCAACTCTCCGATGCGCACCCTGCGTTCACCTTCCCGTTCTCGCTCCGGTCTTGCCGAGCGACCCACCCATCATAGATAGTGCCGCTATCAGATAGCGGCGAGTGCCACTATCCATAATTGTTGGGACAACCCACGGGGGTACCCATGTCCTCACCCTTTCCGCAGGTCCGCGAGCTGCATCGGCCGCTGGTCTGGTTCTCCGCGTCGATGGCGTCACTCGCGGTCGTCGCACTCGGCGGCCTGATATTCGACGACCGAGTCCTGCTCGGCGCCCCGATATGGGCCAAGCCGCTCAAGTTCGCGCTCTCGTTCGTCGCGTACTGCATGACGCTCGCCTGGATGCTCACCCTCCTCCCCCGTGCCCGCCGGCTCGGCTGGTGGGCGGGGACGGTGGTCGCCACCGCCGGTCTCGTCGAGATCGCGCTGATCACCCTGCAGGCGGTACGCGGCAGGCGGAGCCACTTCAACAACGAGACGCCCTTCGACGCCGCCGTCTTCCAGGCCATGGGTACCACGGTGGTCGTCCTGTGGCTGGCCGCCCTGGTCATCGCGGTCCTGCTGCTGCGCGCCCGGATCCTCGACCGCCCCACCGCCTGGGCCGTACGCCTCGGCTCCCTGATCGCCGTCGCGGGCGCGGCGATCGGCTTCCTCATGGTGACGCCCACTCCCGAGCAGCTGGCCGCAGGGGACGACCCGCCGATCGTCGGCGCGCACAGCGTCGGCGTCCCGGACGGCGGCCCGTCGATGGCCGTGACGGGCTGGTCCACGACCGGCGGCGATCTGCGCGTCGCCCACTTCTTCGGCATGCACGCCCTGCAGGTCATCCCGCTGCTGCTGCTCGTCCTGGTGACGCTCGCCCCGAGGTTCCCCCGGCTGCGCGATCCCCGCGTACGGCTGCGGTTGACGCTCGTGGCCTCGGGCACCTACGCGGCCGTCCTCGCCCTCCTGACCTGGCAGGCCCTGCGCGGCCGGCCGCTGCTCCACCCCGACGGCACGACACTCGCCGCCGCGGCCGCCATCGCCCTGCTCGGGCTCGCGGCGACCTGGACCGCTCTGCGCACCGCACCGACCACTCAGGAGTCCACCTCATGACCGGCTTCCTCTTCGAGCTCAGCTTCTTCCTCGCCGCGCCCGTGTGGCTGCTGATGATCTTCGCTCCGGCCTGGCGGGGCACCGAGCGTCTGGCGGCCTCCCCGCTGACCGTCGTCCCGATCCTGGCGGTCTACCTGGCGCTGGCGCTGCCGGCCTTCCCCGAGCTGTGGGCAGCGGTCACCGAGCCGGACCTGGACTCGTTCCGTGCGCTCACGGCCGGGGCCGAGGGGGCGGGCGCTGTCTGGGCCCAGATCATCGCCTGGGATCTGCTGATCGGTCAGTGGATGTACCGCGAGGCACGCGATCTCGGCCTCTCCCCCTGGCTGATGGGTCCCCTCCTGATCCTGACGGTTCTCCTGTCCCCCTTCGCCCTCCTCGTCTTCCTGGCCGTCCGGGCCGTCCGCACCGCCAGGACGCCGGCTCCCGACCGCACCGCGAGGAAGCCGGCTCCCGACCGCGCCTGAGAAGTCGGCCCGGGGAACTCACGCCCCGGGAAGCACCCGGACCTCACTGCCCGGGAGCTTGCTCCACCAGTGGTCGTAGCGGCGGTAGACCCGGGGCTCACGGTCGGCGAGGAAGGCCGTCAACGCCCGGGCCTCCTCGGCGAGTCCTTCCCAGGCCTCGTCCGGCAGGTCGTGGAAGGCGGTCGCCTCGATGCCCCCGTCGGTCGGCCGCCACACGCCTGCGACGTAGCCGTCGACCAGCAGGGTCGGCAGCACGTCTCCGTTCCTGCGGATCACCTCCGTGCGGTAGGCGGGCGGGATGATCCGCGAACGGTCGGCGTAGGCCAGCAGGGTGCTGTCCCACATCGCCATCAGCCGTGGCGGGGCGGGGGTGTCCTCGTCCGGGCGGGACGCGCCCGGAAGGTCGAACAACTCCTCGCCGTCCGGGCCCTCCCCTCTGTCGAGTTCGTCCGTCAGCGTCGCGAGCACCTTTCTCACACGGGCCCGTTGGACCAGCGCGAACTGCGCCATGTCCGGTGCGGACGCGGGCCCGAAGCCCTCCAGATAGCGCAGGAGGAGCCTCCGCAGGGCGGCGTCGGACGTCTCCGGCGCGGCCGGGCTTGGCGGGTCGGGGGGCGCCACGTACCAGGGGCGCTCCCCGAAGGACCACGGTCGCGCGGTGGGCGCGTGCACCAGGGGCGTGTAGTGCCGAAGCGCCCACCACGCGCCGGACTTCGGCGCGGCCCCCGCCCGTTCCTGGATCCAGGCCTCGTACTCCGCGCCCGTCCGGGGCCTGTCGGCGAAGGCCAGCAGCTCGGGGACGAGCCGGTCCGCGTCCTCGGCGGTCAGGCCCGACGCGGTGAAGCGCCGGTCGCCGACCCTGGCCGCCCTGAGCAGCGGGTCCAGGGCCTCGCGGAACGTACGGAAGTCGTCGACGTGGACGGCGTGCAGGGTGACCCGCATGAGCGTCGACTTGACGACCGTCCCCCGGGCGAAGGCCTCGTCCAGCTCCGCGGGGTCGAAGCCGACGGTCCGGTTCCACAGCGCGAGGTACGGGGAGGCCGGCTGCTGGGCCTGCAGCGCGACCGCCTTCCGTACCGCTTCGGCGGCGCCGAGCCTCTCTCGCCGCAGCAGCGACTGCCGGGTCAGCGTGGACCGGTTGAGCCCCCGCGCACTGATCTTCATACCGGCATCGTCCCCATCTCACGGGCGGGCGCGGACCGTGGCGAGGACGTCCCGGTCGGGCTGGAGGGTCAGGCTCGGCACCGGGCGTATCTCCCCCGCCCCGAGGTCCAGGTCGAGCCGGAACCGGCGGGCGAGCACGGCGAGGATCAGGACGGCCTCGACCATCGCGAACCGGGTGCCGAGGCAGGCCCGGGGCCCGCCGCCGAAGGGGAACCAGGCGTACTCCGGTATCTCCTCGGCGGGCTCGCCCTCCACCGCGCCCCAGCGCTCCGGGCGGAACTCCTCCGGCTCGGCGAACCAGCGCCCGTCCCGGTGGGTGGCCCACTGGCTGGACCACACCCGCGTGCCGGCCGGGATCGCCCGCCCGCCCAGGGTCGCGCCGTCCCGGGCGACACCGGTCAGGAGCCAGATCGTCGGGTAGAGCCGGAGCGTCTCCTTCACCACGGCCTGGGTGTACGGCAGCCGGGCGTAGTCCTCGAACCCCGGCTCGCGGTCGCCGAGGACCCGGTCGAGCTCCTCGCCGAGCGCGTCCCGCACACGGGGGTTGCGAGAGAGCAGCTGCCACGCCCAGACGAGGGTGGAGCTGGTGGTCTCGTGTCCACCGATGTACAGCGTCACGGTCTCGTCGCGGATCTCCTGGTCCGAGAGGTGCGCGCCGGTCTCGTCCTGGGCGGCGAGGAGCCGGCTCAGCAGATCGGGCCGCTCGGTGTCGCCGCCGCGATGGCGGGCGACGACACGGCCGACCTCCGCGTCGATGACGGCCGCGGCCCGCTTGATGCGGGCCCGGCCGGGCGTGGGCACCCAGTCGGGCAACAGGGCGCCGATCCCGCTGAATTCGGCGCCGATCTCCTTCTGCGCCACGTCCATGGCCCGGCCGATGGCCTCGGCGTCGGCCGCGGTGTCGACACCGAAGATGGTGCGGACGGCGATCAGCTGGGTCAGCGTCGCCATCTCCTTCTTGATGTCGATCCGCTCCCCGTCGCTCCACCGGTCGGCCAGGGCGATGGCGCACTCGGCCATCGTGGCGGCGTAGGACCGTACCTGCTTGGGCCGGACCGACGGCTGCACGAGCGAGCGCTTGCGCCGCCATTCGGCGCCCTTGGCGACGACCACGCCGTTCCCCATCACGGTGCGGAACGCGATGCCGAGGTCGGGCTGGTCGAAGGTGTGCTCCACCTCGGTGAGGAGTTCACCGATGGCGTCGGGGTGGGCGATGAAGAGCGCGGGCCCCGGCCCGAAGCGCCAGCTGACGAAGTCTCCGCGCTCGCGCAGCCGCTCGAAGAACGCGAGCGGGTCCTTGCCGAACTCCGGCAGGTTCCCCAGGAGCGGAACGCCCCGTGGCCCCGGCACGATCTTCTGTCCGTCGGCCGTCTCGTCGACGGCGGCCGAACCGGCTTGCGTGGTCACGTGCGTCCCCTCCCAGCGGTGTTGCCCGGTGTGATGCGGTGTCGACATCCATGGAATCGGAGACGTCCGACACTCCGCCACCCCTGTGGACAACCCCCTGTGGACAACGCCCGCGAGACCAGGACAACCCGCCCGCACCCCACACGACCGAAGGGGGCCCGCGGCGCGCCTTCCGGCGTCAACCACGGGCCCCCAAAGGTTACTTGAGGACGCGTCAGCCCACCGAGCTGTACGCGACCACACCCCTCAGCAGCGATTCGACGGCCTTGCGGGCGTTCTTGGCGACCGTGCTGTTCTCCTTGGGCGCGGCGGCCGCGATCTGCCCGAGGACGTCGATGACCTGCTTGCACCAGCGCACGAAGTCACCGGCGGGCATCTCGGCCTCCCGCAGGACCTCGTCGAGCCCCTTGTCGGAGGCCCACTGGTAGGCGGCCCAGGCGAAGCCCAGGTCCGGTTCCCGCTGGCCGACACCCTCCGCCTGGTTGATCTTGAACTCTTCCTCCAGGGCGTCGAGCCGCCCCCAGATCCGCACCATTTCACCGAGCGCGGCCTTGGCGTTCCCGGTGGGCAGCTTCGGCGCCACGGCGTCGTCGGACTGCCGGGCCTCGAAGACCAACGCCGAGACGCACGCCGCCAGTTCGGCCGGAGTCAGGCCCTCCCAGACCCGGTCGCGCAGGCACTCGCTGGCCAGCAGGTCGAGTTCGCCGTAGAGCCGGGCGAGCCGCTTGCCGTTGTCGGTGACGTCGTCGCCGCGCAGATAGTCGAGCTCGGTGAGGAGCGCGACGATCCGGTCGAAGGTACGGGCGATGGTGTTCGTCCGGCCTTCGATGCGCCGCTCCAGCTGCCGCGTGTCCCGCTGCAGCCGGTGGTAGCGCTCGGCCCAGCGGGCGTGGTCCTCGCGCTCGTCGCAGCCGTGGCAGGGGTGGGCCCGCAGCTCGGTGCGGAGCCGGTTGATCTCGCGGTCGTCGGCCGCTGTGGAACGCTGCTTGCGCTGGCGGTCGGGGTTCAGGTGCCCGGCCTTGCTCCGCAGCGCGGAGGCGAGGTCCCGACGCGACTGCGGCGAGCGGAGGTTGAAGGACTTGGGGATCCTCAGCCGCTCCATCGCCTCCACGGGGACCGGGAAGTCGATCGACGCGAGCCGCTTGACCTGACGCTCCGCGGTGAGCACGAGCGGGCGCGGCCCGTCGTGGTGCTCGAAGCCGCGGTGGCCGTTGGTCCGGCCGGCCGGAATGCCCGGGTCCAGGACGAGGGCGAGCCCGGCGAACTTGCCCGTGGGCACGTGGATGACGTCACCCGGCTTCAGCTTCTCCAGAGACGCGGCGGCCGCCGCACGGCGCTGCGCGGCGCCCTGCTTGGCCAGTTCGGTCTCACGGTCCTTGAGGTCGCGGCGCAGTCGCGCGTACTCCTCGAAGTCTCCGAGGTGGCAGGTCATGCCCTCGCGGTAGCCCTCGAGGCCCTCCTCGTTCTTCTGGACCTGGCGCGAGATGCCGACGACCGACCGGTCCGCCTGGAACTGCGCGAACGAGGTCTCCAGGAGCTCGCGCGAACGGTGGCGACCGAACTGGTCGACGAGGTTGACCGCCATGTTGTACGAGGGCTTGAAGCTGGAGCGGAGCGGGTAGGTGCGGGTGCCCGCGAGGCCGGCGAGGTGGCCGGGGTCGAGGCCCCGCTGCCACAGGACGACGGCGTGCCCCTCGACGTCGATGCCGCGCCGCCCCGCGCGGCCGGTGAGCTGGGTGTACTCGCCGGGGGTGATGTCGGCGTGCTGCTCGCCGTTCCACTTGACGAGCTTCTCCAGGATCACGGACCTGGCGGGCATGTTGATGCCCAGCGCGAGGGTCTCGGTCGCGAAGACGGCCTTCACCAGGCCGCGGACGAACAGCTCCTCGACGACCTCCTTGAAGGTCGGCAGCATGCCGGCGTGGTGGGCGGCGATGCCGCGCTCCAGGCCTTCCAGCCACTCGTAGTACCCGAGGACGTGCAGGTCCTCGGAGGGGATCGCGGCGGTGCGCTCCTCGACGATCTCGCGGACGCGCTGCCGCGCCTCGTCGTTGTTGAGCCGCAGCCCGGCGTAGAGGCACTGCTGGACGGCGGCCTCGCAGCCGGCCCGGCTGAAGATGAAGGTGATGGCGGGCAGGAGCCCCTCGGCGTCGAGACGTTCGATGACCTCGGGCCGCCCGGGCGTCCAGATGCGGGAGCGCTGACGGCGCTCGCGCTCCCGGTCGGCCTCGCGGATCATCTTGCCGCGCCGCCGCTCACGCGGGTTGTACGTACGTGAGTTCTCCGTGCGGGCCAGGCGCAGCAGGTCGGGGTTGACCTCGCGGCGGGACGCGCCACGGCCGCCGTGGTCGGTCTCCTCCTCGAAGAGGTCGTACATCCGGCGCCCGGCCAGGACGTGCTGCCAGAGCGGCACGGGACGGCTCTCGGAGACGATGACCTCGGTGTCGCCCCGCACGGTGTCGAGCCAGTCGCCGAACTCCTCCGCGTTGGAGACCGTCGCGGAGAGTGAGACGAGCGTCACCGACTCGGGGAGGTGGATGATCACTTCCTCCCAGACGGCGCCGCGGAACCGGTCGGAGAGGTAGTGCACCTCGTCCATGACCACGTATCCGAGGCCACTGAGCGCCTGCGACCCGGCGTACAGCATGTTGCGGAGGACCTCGGTGGTCATGACGATGACCGGGGCGTCTCCGTTGACACTGTTGTCACCGGTGAGGAGGCCGACCTTGTCGGCGCCGTACCGCTTCACGAGGTCGGCGTACTTCTGGTTCGACAGCGCCTTGATCGGTGTCGTGTAGAAGCACTTGCGCCCCTGGAGCAGGGCGAGGTGGACGGCGAACTCGCCGACGATGGTCTTGCCGGAGCCCGTGGGCGCGGCGACGAGCACGCCCTTGCCCTCTTCGAGGGCCTTGCACGCCTCGATCTGGAAGGGGTCCAGACCGAACTCGTACATCTCGCGGAAGGGGGCCAGCGCCGTCGCCTGCTCGGCGTTGCGGGCGCGAGCAGCTGCGTACGCTTCGGCTGGTGTGAGGTCCTCTGTCATCTTGCTGTCGAGCCTACCCGCCACCTCTGACAGTGACGCGATCTTTAATGAGGGAGCACGGACAGGGGCGGGAAGGGACCTCGGGTCAGGGCCTGAAGGACCGCCGATCCGGGCTCCTCACGGGCTCGGCGGCGCCAGGACGCGCAGCGCGCCCGGTACGCATGTGGCGGTGAGCGGCAGCGGCCCGAGCGGCTCGCCGTCGGCGTACCCCGTGATGCCGGGGGCGTCCAGGGTGATCGAGCGGACACGGTGGACGGTGACGGCCGGGTGGTCGAGGTGGGTGCCGCGGTAGACCCGGGGGAAGACCTTGATCAGTGTCGTGCGGCTGCACTCCCCGACGACGGTGACGTCGAAGAGGCCGTCGTCCATGCGGGCGTCGGCGCAGATCCGCATTCCACCCCCGTACGACGTCCCGTTGCCGACGGCCACCAGGGTCGCCGCGATCTCCCGCTCCGTGCCGTCGTCGAGGCCGAGGCGGAACGGGACCGGCCGGAACGCGGCCAGCTCGGCGATCATCGCCAGGTCGTACTTGAACCGTCCGACGGGCAGCCGCATGCGGTTGCCGCGGTCGTTGACGCGCGAGTCGAAGCCGGCGGCGAGGACAGTGCCGAACCAGCGGTCGCCGACCCTGCCGAGATCGATGTCGCGCCCGACGCCGCCCTTGAGCAGCTCGGCGGCGAGCCGCCCGGCGGCCGACGGCGCGCGGACGGGCAGGCCCAGGGACCGGGCGAAGTCGTTGCCGGTGCCGACCGCCACCACCCCGAGCGGGGTGCGGGTGCCCGCGAGGGCCTGCAGCGCGAGCGAGACCATTCCGTCCCCGCCGACGGCGATCAGTGCGCCGGTGCCGCTCGCGACGGCCTCACGGGCGCGCCGCAGGGCGTCCTCCGCGTCGGCGCCGAGGACCGTACGGACGGAGAATCCGGCGTCCCTGAGGGCGCGGGCGGCCGGTTGGGCGGCGTGCGCGCCCCGGCCGCGTCCCGCGGTGGGATTGACGAAGAGGGTGATCTCGCTGGTCATGGGTGTCCCCCCGGACGGAGTCTGGGGGGAGGACCCTACAAGATCAGGTGACGTCGTCGTAACTGCCGGGCTTGAGTGCCCTGCCGCCGTCGGCCTCGCCTCCGGACTGCTCGGGCAGCGCGCGGGCCGCGCCGACGGGCTCGACGGCTCCGACGGCCTGGGGCGCGAGGTCGAGGCTGGAGGCCTCGTCGTCGTCCAGCTCGGCGTCCGGGTTGTTGCGGGCCCGGCGTCGGTCGTTGAGCATCGAGATGCCGACCGCGATGAAGTAGAGGACGATGATCGGCCCGGAGAGGGCGATCATGCCGAAGGGGTCGGTCGACGGGGTGGCGACCGCACCGAAGACGAAGACACCCATGATCACGCCGCGCCACCAGCCGGCCATGCGCCTGCCGGTCACGACTCCGGCGATGTTGAGCATGATCAGGAGCAGGGGCAGTTCGAAGGCGAGCCCGAAGACGAGCACCATGCGCGTGGTGAAGTCGAGGATGTCGTCGAGCGAGACGAAGTTCGAGGCGACATCGGGCGTGATGCTGATCAGCACCTTCACGCTGACCGGCATGATCAGGTACGCGACGTAGGCGCCGGCGGCGAAGAGCGGCACGGCGACGGCCGCGAAGTAGTACGTGTACCGCTTCTCACTCTTGTGCAGGCCGGGCGCGACGAACGCCCACAGCTGGTACAGCCAGACCGGGGAGGCGGCGATCACACCGGCCAGCATGATCACCTTCACCGTGGAGGTGAAGGGGGACAGCACGGTCTGGTACGCGATGACGACGCAGCGCCCGCCGGTGTTGTCGGCGATCGAGGTGCCCGGCGGGCACTTCGGGACGGGCGAGGAGAGGAAGTCCATCAGCTGCTGGCTGAAGAACGCGGCCACGACCGAGGTCACGATGACCGCGAGCATCGCCTTGGCGACGCGGTTGCGCAGCTCGCGCAGATGCTCCACGAGTGGCATCCGCCCCTCGGGGTCCTTCTCCTTCTTCGTGCGGGCAGGCTTGAGCAACCCACGTCCTCATCTCGTGCGGCAGGCCGGTGTACGGCGGCCTTGGGGGTCGAACGGGGTCAGCGCTGCGTGGTGTCCGAGGGCTCGGTCACGGGGCGGGCGGAGGTGACGTCGCCGGGCGCGGCCTTGATGGTGCGCTGCGCGGCGGGCTGCTCGGCCGGCGGGTCGGCGGGGGCGGGCTGCTGGCCACCCTCGGTCTTCATCGCCTTGGCCTCGCTCTTCAGGATGCGCGCCGACTTGCCGAGGGAACGGGCCATCTCGGGGAGCTTCTTGGCGCCGAAGAGGAGCACGATGACAAGGAGGATCAGGCTGATCTCGAGGGGACCGATCTGACGGAACATAAGCGTGGTCTACCTTCTCATCGAGGCGGCTGGGATGGGGCTTGTGGTCGCCGCCCGGACTGGTGCCCGAACCCCGACCGTCAGCGATCGTAACGCGCACGAGTAAACGCAGGGCAATCCCCGTGCGTACACCCGTTTGCGGCCCGCACCTCTTGATCAGGGCCGCGCTCACGAGCGTACCCCGCGCCGCTCCGCACGAGGAGAGCGCTACCGGCCTCCCCTCGGGGCCCGGGGCACGGGCTAGGGCCTGTCCGGTGGATCAGGGCCGGACAGGCCGCGGCGTCTGGTGCGGTGCATCGCAAGGCGCCGGAGCGTCTCGATAGCGGAGCTATCGG
>NZ_JBEZNQ010000091.1:0-28970 GCF_040653315.1 Streptomyces sp. NPDC047981
GGAACCCTGACGGGACCGGGGGCTCCGCCCCCGTCCCCCCGATCCCGCGGCGCTTCGCGCGCGGGGGGTGGGGGGAGGTCCGGGGCGCGCACGGAGCTGGGGGCGGGCCGGGGGCCCTCGCCCGGAGACATGGGGGGCTCCGCGGCGGGCCGTGTCGCGGGCCGGGGGCCCGCGCCTCGCGACGTGGCGGCCGGCGGTGCGGCAGCCATGGGGTCGGGCTCCGGCTCGCTCGTGGGGAGGGTCGCCAGTTCGGTGAGGAGGGTTTCCGCCAGGGGGCGGAGATCCGGACGGGGAGTGGGGGAGGCGCCTGCTGTCGGAGGGGCCGGGGGGCCGCCCGCGGCCTGCCAGCGGGCGGCGATCGCGGTGGCGTCGCGGCCGTCCTCCGCCGCCTGACGGAGTTCGTGGCCGACGAGGTCCTCCGGCTGGACCCAGGTGAGCCGGACGTTCATCGGACGGTCGTCAAGGTCGTGAACGCCGACTCGTGGGCCCGGCGGCGGGCCGTGTCGCGGGCGAAGACCTCGTGCGCGACCGCCGTCAGCGCCCGCGCCGGAGCGTGCAGGTCGAGCCGGCTCGCCTCCGCGACCCGCTTCGCCCACTCGGACGGGATCGCGGACTCGCCGGCCAGCGCGCCCACGATCGCGCCCGCCATCGTCGCGATCGAGTCGCAGTCACGGCCGTAGTTGACCGCGCCGAGGACCGTACGCCGGTAGTCGCCCGCGCCGACGAGCAGCATGCCGAGCGCCACGGGGAGTTCCTCGATCGCGTGCAGGCGCGACGGGCGCCGCGCCCCGAGGCCCGGCGCGCGGTACTCCGCGCCCACCGTGTCGAACGGGGCCACCGCCTTGCGCAGGGGGACGAGCGCCGACTCGAAGTCCGTGTGCCGGGACGCCAGTTCGGCCACCGCCTCGATCGCGGCCCGCGTGCCGTCCTTCGCCAGCGAGAGCGCCGTCGTGACGACCGAGTCCGGCGTCGCCCCCGGCGCGCACGCCGCCGCCACCGCCGCCGCGAACACCCCCGCCGCCTCCCGGCCGTACGAGGACTGGTGCGGGGCAGCGACGTCCAGGGCCTCCGCGTACGCGCCCGCCGGGTTCGCCGCGTTGACCAGCCCGACCGGCGCCATGTACATCGCCGCACCGCAGTTGACGATGTTTCCGCTGCCCGCCTCGCGCGGGTCGACATGGCCGTAGTGGACCCGGGCGACCAGCCATTTCTCCGCGAGGAAGATCCTCTGGAGGGGGAGGGCCTCCGCCTCCAGTTCGGGGATCCAGACCGGGGTCGAGATCAGGTCGGGGACGAGGTGGTCCGCCACCGCGTACGCGTCGAGGTGGTCGCGGACCTTCTCGTACACCCTGATCAGCGCATGGGTCATCAAGGTGTCGTCGGTGACGTGCCCGTCGCCCTTGTGGTACGGCGCGATGGGGCGGGCCGTACGCCAGTCCTCGCCGTTCCAGGGCCCGACGATGCCCGTGACGCGGCCGCCGTGGCGTTCGAGGATCTGGTCCGGGGTGTAGCCCTCGACCGGGCCGCCGAGGGCGTCGCCCACGGCGGCCCCGATCAGGCTTCCGGTGATCCGGTCATCGAGTGGTGGTGTGGGGGTCATGCCGGAATTGTCCACCCCTGGTGGCCAGTTCCGTGGCTCCCAGGAGCCCGGCGAGTTCGACCAGATCCGTGCCCGCGAGGCGGGGGAGCGCACAGCCGGCGAGCGTGCGGCAGGCCTCGCGCCAGGTCGCGGGGAGGGAGGCGGCTCCGCCGAGCGCGCCGGTGAGCGCGCCCACGAGCGCGGGGGCGGAGTCCGCGACACGCGAGAGACAGGCCGCGGCGGGCACGGCCGCGGACGCCTCCCCGCGCGCGGCGAGGGCGAGCGCCAGGGCGACCGGTACGGTCTCGGCGGCGGCGATGCCGTAGCTGTAGACGTGGTCGACGATCTGGTGCTCCAGGAGGGGGACGAGTGCGAAGGCGCTCGTCGCGTCCTGGGCCATCTTGACGGCCTGCTGGGCGTTGCGGCCGATCTCGGTGGCGGGCGGGAGCTGTGCGAGGGCCGCCTCCACCGCCTCGTCGACGGCCGCGCCGCCGACGGCCGCGGCGACGGCGGCGGCCATGGCTCGGGCGCCGTGGACGCCGTCGCCGTCCTGGGTGTACCGGGCGTCGAACTCGGCGAGTTCGGCGGCGGCGGCCGGGTCCCCGGGGTGGACGAGGGCGAGCACGCCTGCGCGGACGCAGGCGGCGTCGTCGAAGTAGTGCGGGTTGTCGTGGCCGGTTGCCGGTGGGCGCAGGCCGGTGGCGAGATTGCCGAGGCCCGCGCGGACGGAGATCCGCGCGCGGAGGGGGAGCACGGCGGACTCCACCTCGGGGGCACGGTCGGCGGCGGCGGCGACCTGGCTCGCGAGGGAGTTCCAGGCGAGGTCGACGGCGGCCCTGAGGCGGCGCTCCGGGGGGAGGCCGGTGAAGAGGGGGCCGGCGGCGGCGAGGACCGCCTCCGCGGTGAAGACCGCCCATTCGGCGTCGTCGGAGGGGCCGAGGCGGAGGGGCTCGGGGGGCTGGTTGAGGGCGATGGGGACGGGGAGGGTGGTGGTGGCGTTCTGTTCGGCGAAGGTGTCGAGTTCGCGGGTGAGGCGCCGGGTCCATTCGGGCATGCGGGCGGCACGGTGCCGGGCGGCGGGCCAGCCGGCGGCGTCGCCCGCGGCGAGCCCGAGGAGCAGGCCCTCGACGGCCTCCCGCCGCGCGGGGGTGGCGGGTCCCGGGGCGGCCCCCTGCGCTCCGCGCGCGGCGGAGGCCCCGTGCTCGGCCATCAGGCCCACGTGGGTGCCGGTCCTGTCCGGGGCACCCGGTCCCGTGTCCGCGCCGGTGGTGACCCGGGAGGTGGGGTCCGTGGTGGTCATGACTGGTCCTCCTCGTCCGCCGT
Organism: Streptomyces sp. NPDC047981; assembly: GCF_040653315.1. Classification (NCBI taxonomy): domain Bacteria; kingdom Bacillati; phylum Actinomycetota; class Actinomycetes; order Kitasatosporales; family Streptomycetaceae; genus Streptomyces; species Streptomyces sp. NPDC047981. The sequence continues at coordinate 2,903 of NZ_JBEZNQ010000091.1, forward strand.
CAGCAGGTCCGCGATGTCCAGGACGTGGTAGCCGCGCATCGACGGGAGGCAGCTGCCCGTGACCGGGGCGATGGCCGTCGCCCACTCCTCCGGGATCGCCGACACCCCCGAGGCCGCGCCCGCGAGGGCGCCCGCCACGGCGGCCGTCGTGTCGGCGTCGCGGCCCATGTTGACCGCGGTCAGGACCGCCGTACGGAAGTCGCCGCGCGCCGCCGCGAACGCCCCGAAGGCGAGGCCCACGGCTTCGGGTGCCAGGTCCGTCCAGGGGTAGCCGCCGATGACGACCGCCGAGCGGACCGCGCGTTCGCGCAGCAGCGGGTCCGGTTCGACCCGCCCGGCCGCGACCACCGCGCGGCGCAGCGAGCGCGCCGTCCACGAGTCCATCGGGACCACCGAGAGGGCCGCCGCGATGACCGAGGTCACCGACGCGCCGCCCATCGCCGCCGCCACGCCCGCGGCGACCGCCTGGCCGCCGTAGATGCCCTCGCCGTCGTGGCTGACCGTGCCGTCGATCGCGACCAGCCGGGCCGCCTCCGCGGGGCGGCCCGCCGCGAAGACCCCGAAGGGCGCGGCCCGCATCGCCAGGCCGTCCGACCACGCGTGCCGGTGCTGGGCCGAGATCGGCGCGGCGAGGCCCCGGCGGAGGTTCTCCAGGGTGCCGCGCTCGCTGAAACCCGCGCCGCGGAAGGGGCCTTCGTCCAGGTCCGCGATCCAGTGGTGCCAGGCCCGTTCCACGTGCTGGACCGTCAGCGCCGAGCCGTGCCGGGCGAGCAGCAGCCCCGAGAAGATCGCGTACTCGGTGTCGTCCGTGCCCGCCGGACGGTCCGTCACGAAGCCCTCGATCCGGCCCCATCGGCGGCGGATCTCCGACGGGCGCATGTTCTCGGCGGGCGCCCCGAGCGCGTCACCGACCGCGAGGCCGAGGAGCGCGCCCCTCGCGCGCTCGCGCGTATCGCATGCAATCGTTCCCGTCTCGCTCACCATCTCGCACCCCTTTCGCGGTTCCTGGATCTGTGCCACGAGAGGGGGGTGATGACGTCGAAGAAACGTCTCTGTCACCCGGCTGACACCCCGCCAGAAAGCCCTGGGAGCAGCAAGGTCAGCCTTACTAAGTACGGCCTGCCTTGCTGGCGCGCCCCTTACATCGCGCGTATTTTCGAAGGTGTTGGGGGCGGCGGGTGCGACCCGGCCCGCCGGACGGAACAGGGGAGAAGCATGTCCATCATCGAAGCCCAGGCGCCACTGCACGAAGCCCACCGCGACAACCACACGCACCGCGATGTGAACGGCGGCTGGCTGCGCCCCGCGGTCTTCGGCGCGATGGACGGACTGGTCTCCAACCTCGCCCTGATGACCGGTGTCGCGGGCGGCGCGGTCTCGCAGCAGACCATCGTCATCACCGGCCTCGCCGGACTCGCGGCGGGCGCCTTCTCGATGGCGGCCGGCGAGTACACCTCCGTCGCCTCGCAGCGCGAACTCGTCCAGGCGGAGCTGGACGTCGAGCGGCGCCAGCTGCGCAAGCACCCGGTCGACGAGATGGAGGAGCTCGCCGCGCTCTACGTGTCGCGCGGTGTCGAGCCCGCGCTCGCCCGCGAGGTCGCGATGCAGCTCTCCCGCGACCCGGAGCAGGCCCTGGAGATCCACGCCCGCGAGGAGCTGGGGATCGACCCCGACGACCTGCCCTCGCCGACGGTGGCCGCCGTGTCCTCGTTCGCCTCGTTCGCGCTCGGCGCCCTGCTGCCCGTGCTGCCGTACCTGCTCGGTGCGACCGCCCTGTGGCCGGCCGTGCTGCTCGCGCTCCTCGGCCTCTTCGCCTGCGGGGCGCTGGTGGCCCGGGTGACCGCCCGCAGCTGGTGGTTCAGCGGTCTGCGCCAGCTGGTGCTCGGCGGCGCCGCCGCGGCCGTCACCTACGGGCTCGGCATGCTCTTCGGTGCCGCGCTCTGACCTGCGTACCCCTCCTTCGAAGGCCCTCGCCCTGCGGCGGGGGCCTTCGGCGTGCATCCTGGCTGTGACGTATATCCCCTGGGCGGATCGGGCGCCCGGTGAGACACTATGCACAGCGCGACATATGTAGCCGTTACTCGGCGGTTTCAACGGCTTAACCGCCGGGCATGAGGCGTAAGCGCCGCGGGCAATGAGGCTCGCTCTGCGAAGGGTCGTCCGACCCCCCCCTGAGATCCATAGCGATTACCCCGAGATCCACCTTGAGGCACGCGTGTTCGCGTGTGTTCACGCGTGAACCACCATCACCGCTCCGTGTCAGCGGTGTCCGCATGTTGGAATGAGCTATCCACTTCGCGAGAAGCCAGCCATCATGTAACCTGCACGAAATTTCGCGGAGGGCCAACGTCGTCCCTCGGCAGCTGCATATGCCACGACGACGACGGGAGAGCCGATGCGTTCCGACGCCTGGTCGCCCATGGACGGTCGCCCCGCTCCGCAGGGGATGTACGACCCCCGTAACGAACACGACGCCTGTGGTGTCGGGTTCGTGGCCACCCTGACCGGTGTTGCCAGCCACGCGCTGGTCGAGCAGGCGCTGACCGTACTGCGCAATCTGGAGCACCGCGGCGCCACCGGCTCCGAGCCCGACTCCGGTGACGGTGCCGGCATCCTCCTCCAGGTCCCGGACGCCTTCCTGCGCGAGGTCACCGACTTCGACCTCCCCGCCGCCGGCTCCTACGCCGTCGGTATCGCCTTCCTCCCTGCCGACGGCTCCGCACAGGCCGTCTCGCAGATCGAGACGATCGCGTCCGAGGAGGGTCTGAACGTCCTCGGCTGGCGTGACGTCCCCGTCGCCCCCGAGCTGCTCGGCGCCTCCGCCCGCGCCACCATGCCGGTCTTCCGCCAGCTCTTCGTCGCCGACGGCAGCAGCGAGGGCATCGCCCTCGACCGCAAGGCCTTCGTGCTGCGCAAGCGCTCCGAGCGCGAGGCCGGGACGTACTTCCCCTCGCTCTCCGCCCGCACCATCGTCTACAAGGGCATGCTGACCACCGGCCAGCTGGAGCCCTTCTTCCCGGACCTGTCGGACCGCCGCTGCGCCACCGCCGTGGCCCTGGTCCACTCCCGGTTCTCCACCAACACCTTCCCGAGCTGGCCGCTGGCCCACCCGTACCGCTTCGTCGCGCACAACGGCGAGATCAACACGGTCAAGGGCAACCGCAACTGGATGACGGCCCGCGAGGCCCAGCTCGCCTCGGACGTCTTCGGCGAGGGCTCGCTGGAGCGGATCTTCCCGGTCTGCACCCCGGACGCCTCCGACTCCGCCTCCTTCGACGAGGTCCTGGAGCTGCTCCACCTCGGCGGGCGTTCCCTGCCGCACAGCGTCCTGATGATGGTCCCCGAGGCGTGGGAGAACCACGACTCCATGGACCCGGCCCGGCGCGCCTTCTACCAGTACCACTCCACGATGATGGAGCCCTGGGACGGCCCGGCCTGTGTCACCTTCACCGACGGCACCCAGGTCGGCGCGGTCCTCGACCGCAACGGTCTGCGCCCCGGCCGCTACTGGGTCACCGACGAGGGCCTCGTCGTCCTCTCCTCCGAGGTCGGCGTCCTCGACATCGACCCCGCCAAGGTCGTCCGCAAGGGCCGCCTCCAGCCCGGCAAGATGTTCCTCGTCGACACCGCCGAGCACCGGATCATCGAGGACGACGAGATCAAGGCCGGCCTCGCCGCCGAGAAGCCGTACGCCGAGTGGCTGGAGACCGGGGAGATCGAGCTCTCCGACCTCCCCGAGCGCGAGCACATCGTGCACACCCACGCCTCGGTCACCCGCCGCCAGCAGACCTTCGGCTACACCGAGGAAGAGCTGCGCGTCATCCTCGCCCCGATGGCCCGCACCGGCGGCGAGCCGCTCGGCTCCATGGGCACGGACTCGCCGATCGCGGCCCTGTCCGAGCGCCCCCGGTTGCTCTTCGACTACTTCACCCAGCTCTTCGCGCAGGTCACCAACCCGCCGCTGGACGCCATCCGCGAGGAGCTCGTCACCTCGCTGCACTCCTCGCTGGGCCCGCAGGGCAACCTGCTGGAGCCGACCGCCGCCTCGTGTCGCAGCGTCACCCTGCCCTTCCCGGTGATCGACAACGACGAGCTGGCCAAGCTCATCCACATCAACGCCGACGGCGACATGCCCGGGATGAAGGCCGCGACCCTCTCCGGCCTGTACCGGGTCTCCGGCGGCGGCGACGCGCTCGCCGCCCGCATCGAGGAGATCTGCGCCGAGACCGACGCGGCGATCGAGGGCGGCGCGCACCTGCTCGTCCTCTCCGACCGGCACTCCGACGCCGAGCACGCGCCGATCCCGTCGCTGCTGCTCACCGCGGCCGTCCACCACCACCTCATCCGTACCAAGCAGCGCACCAAGGTGGGCCTGCTCGTCGAGGCCGGCGACGTCCGCGAGGTCCACCACGTGGCCCTCCTCATCGGCTACGGCGCCGCCGCGGTCAACCCGTACCTGGCGATGGAGTCCGTCGAGGACCTGGTCCGCGCCGGCACCTTCATCGAGGGCCTGGAGCCCGAGCAGGCCATCCGCAACCTGATCTACGCGCTCGGCAAGGGCGTCCTCAAGGTCATGTCCAAGATGGGCATCTCGACCGTCGCCTCCTACCGCGGCGCCCAGGTCTTCGAGGCTGTCGGCCTCGACACCGCCTTCGTCGAGAAGTACTTCAACGGCACCGCCACCAAGATCGGCGGCGCGGGCCTCGACGTCATCGCCAAGGAGGTCGCCGCCCGGCACGCCAAGGCGTACCCGGCCTCCGGCGTCCCCTCCGCGCACCGCGCGCTCGAGATCGGCGGCGAGTACCAGTGGCGCCGCGAGGGCGAGCCGCACCTGTTCGACCCGGAGACCGTCTTCCGCCTGCAGCACGCCACGCGCAACAAGCGGTACGACATCTTCAAGAAGTACACGGACCGGGTGAACGAGCAGTCCGAGCGCCTGATGACGCTCCGCGGCCTGTTCGGCTTCACCTCCGACCGCCCGTCGATCTCCATCGACGAGGTCGAGCCGGTCTCCGAGATCGTCAAGCGGTTCTCCACCGGCGCCATGTCGTACGGCTCCATCTCCCGCGAGGCGCACGAGACCCTCGCCATCGCCATGAACCAGCTGGGCGGCAAGTCCAACACCGGTGAGGGCGGCGAGGACCCGGACCGCCTCTACGACCCGGCGCGCCGCTCCGCGATCAAGCAGGTCGCCTCCGGCCGCTTCGGCGTCACGAGCGAGTACCTGGTCAACGCGGACGACATCCAGATCAAGATGGCCCAGGGCGCCAAGCCCGGCGAGGGCGGCCAGCTGCCCGGCCACAAGGTCTACCCGTGGGTCGCCAAGACCCGGCACTCCACCCCGGGCGTCGGCCTGATCTCCCCGCCGCCGCACCACGACATCTACTCCATCGAGGACCTGGCTCAGCTGATCCACGACCTCAAGAACGCCAACCCGGCCGCCCGCATCCACGTGAAGCTGGTGTCCGAGGTCGGCGTCGGCACGGTCGCCGCCGGTGTCTCCAAGGCGCACGCGGACGTCGTCCTGATCTCCGGCCACGACGGCGGTACGGGCGCCTCCCCGCTCACCTCGCTGAAGCACGCGGGCGGTCCCTGGGAGCTCGGCCTCGCCGAGACCCAGCAGACGCTGCTGCTCAACGGCCTGCGCGACCGGATCGTCGTGCAGACCGACGGCCAGCTCAAGACCGGCCGTGACGTCGTCATCGCCGCGCTGCTCGGCGCCGAGGAGTTCGGTTTCGCGACCGCGCCGCTCGTCGTCTCCGGCTGCGTCATGATGCGCGTCTGCCACCTGGACACCTGCCCGGTCGGCATCGCCACGCAGAACCCGGTCCTGCGCGACCGCTTCTCCGGCAAGGCCGAGTACGTCGTCAACTTCTTCGAGTTCATCGCCGAGGAGGTCCGCGAGCTCCTCGCCGAGCTGGGCTTCCGTACGCTCGAAGAGGCCGTCGGCCACGCCGAGCTGCTCGACACCAGCCGCGCCGTGACGCACTGGAAGGCGCAGGGCCTGGACCTGGCCCCGCTCTTCCACGTGCCCGAGCTGCCGGAGGGCGCGGTCCGCCACGCCCTCATCGAGCAGGACCACGGTCTGGAGAAGGCCCTCGACAACGAGCTGATCGAGCTCGCCGCCGAGGCGCTGGGCGCGGCGACGGCCGAGGAGGCCCAGCCGGTCCGGGCGCAGGTCGCGATCCGCAACATCAACCGGACGGTCGGCACCATGCTCGGCCACGAGGTGACGAAGCGGTTCGGCGGCGCGGGACTGCCGGCCGACACCATCGACATCACCTTCACCGGCTCCGCCGGCCAGTCGTTCGGCGCCTTCCTGCCGGCCGGTGTCACGCTCCGCCTGGAGGGCGACGCCAACGACTACGTCGGCAAGGGCCTCTCCGGCGGCCGGGTCGTGGTCCGCCCGGACCGCGGCGCCGACCACCTGGCCGAGTACTCGACCATCGCCGGCAACACCATCGGGTACGGAGCGACCGGCGGCGAGCTGTTCCTGCGCGGCCGCACCGGCGAGCGCTTCTGCGTCCGCAACTCCGGCGCGCTGGTCGTCTCGGAGGGCGTGGGCGACCACGGCTGCGAGTACATGACCGGTGGTACGGCCGTCGTCCTCGGCGAGACGGGCCGCAACTTCGCGGCCGGCATGTCGGGCGGCGTCGCGTACGTCGTCGACCTCGACCGGGACAACGTCAACTCCGGGAACCTGTCCGCCGTCGAGGCGCTCGACGACTCCGACAAGCAGTGGCTGCACGACGTCGTGCGCCGCCACCACGAGGAAACCGGCTCGACGGTTGCCGAGAAGCTCCTTGCCGACTGGACCGCGAACGCGGACCGGTTCAGCAAGATCATCCCGTCCACGTACAAGGCAGTGCTCGCCGCCAAGGACGCCGCTGAGCTCGCCGGTCTCTCCGAGGCCGAGACCACCGAGAAGATGATGGAGGCGGCGACCCATGGCTGACCCCAAGGGCTTCCTGACCACCGGGCGCGAGGTCGCCAAGACCCGCCCGGTGGGCGAGCGAGTCAGGGACTGGAACGAGGTCTACGTTCCCGGCTCCCTGCTGCCGATCATCAGCAAGCAGGCCGGCCGCTGCATGGACTGCGGCATCCCGTTCTGCCACAACGGCTGCCCGCTCGGGAACCTGATCCCCGAGTGGAACGACTACGCCTACCGTGAGGACTGGGCGCAGGCGAGCGAGCGGCTGCACGCGACGAACAACTTCCCGGAGTTCACCGGCCGTCTGTGCCCGGCTCCGTGCGAGGCGGCGTGCGTGCTCGGCATCAACCAGCCGGCCGTCACCATCAAGAACGTCGAAGTCTCCATCATCGACAAGGCGTGGGACTCCAACGACGTCAAGCCGCAGGCGCCGGAGCGCCTGTCGGGCAAGACCGTCGCCGTCGTCGGCTCGGGCCCGGCGGGTCTCGCCGCGGCGCAGCAGCTGACGCGGGCGGGTCACACGGTCGCCGTGTTCGAGCGCGCCGACCGCGTCGGCGGCCTGCTGCGGTACGGCATCCCCGAGTTCAAGATGGAGAAGCGGCACATCAACCGCCGTATCGAGCAGATGCGCGCGGAGGGCACCAAGTTCCGCACGGGTGTCGAGATCGGCCGCGACATCACCGCGACGGACCTGCGCAAGCGGTACGACGCCGTGGTCATCGCCGCGGGCGCGACGACCGCGCGCGACCTGCCGGTGCCGGGCCGGGAGCTGAACGGCATCCACCAGGCGATGGAGTACCTGCCGCTCGCCAACAAGGTCGTCGAGGGTGACTTCGTGGCCCCGCCGATCACGGCCGAGGGCAAGCACGTCGTCGTCATCGGCGGCGGCGACACGGGCGCGGACTGCGTGGGCACCGCCCACCGTCAGGGCGCGGCCTCGGTCACGCAGCTGGAGATCATGCCGCGACCGGGCGAGGACCGGGCGGCCGGCCAGCCCTGGCCGACCTTCCCGATGCTGTACAAGGTCACCTCGGCGCACGAGGAGGGCGGCGAGCGGGTCTACTCCGTCTCCACCACCCACTTCGAGGGCGACGAGGACGGCAACGTCCAGTTCCTGCACCTGGTCGAGGTCGAGTTCGTCGAGGGCAAGCTGACGCAGAAGCCCGGCACGGAGCGGAAGATCCCGGCGCAGCTGGTCACGCTGGCGATGGGCTTCACGGGTACGGACGTGGAGAACGGTCTGGTCGCGCAGTTTGGTCTAGACCTCGATGAGCGGGGTAACATCGCCCGTGACGCGGACTTCGCCACCAACGTCGGTGGTGTGTTCGTGGCCGGTGACGCCGGCCGCGGCCAGTCGCTGATCGTCTGGGCGATCGCCGAGGGCCGCTCGGCCGCCCGCGGAGTCGACCGCTTCCTGACGGGCGCGAGCGACCTCCCGGCCCCGATCCGCCCGACGGACCGAGCCCTGACGGTCTGACCGTCCCGTCCCCAGGACGTCCCGTACAACGACGTACGGAACTGAGCGCGGCGCCCCCCGAATGTCCCCGACCGGACGACTGGGAGGGCGCCGCGGCGCGTTCGCCTTCGCAGGGGCGGTGGCCTCGCCAGGGCCGTACGCGTCCGGAGTCACCCGGTCACGTCGGTCACCCAGGCCGCCGCTCCGGCCAGGGCGTTCTCCGCTTCCGGTAGGACGCCCCGGGCGCCCAGGAAGCCGTGGAAGACGCCCGTGTGCAGGTGTACCCGGGCCTCGACGCCGGCCGAGGAGAGGCGGCGGGCGTAGGACAGGCCCTCGTCGCGCAGGACGTCGCAGTCGGCGAGGACCAGGAGGGCGGGCGGGAGGGCGGTGAGGTCGGGGGCCAGGCCGGGGGAGGCCGCGACCGGGTCGCCGTCCGGGCCGACGTACTGCTCCCAGTACCAGCGCATATGGGCCTCGGTGTGGAAGAAGCCCTCGGCGTACGCCTCGGCCGAGGGCGTGTCCAGGCGGTGGTCCAGGGCCGGGTAGAAGAGGAGCTGGCCCGCGACCGGCGGGCCGCCCGCGTCCCGGGCGCGCAGGGCCGCCCCCGCCGCGAGGTTGCCGCCGCTGGAGTCGCCCGCCACGAGCAGCGGGCCGCCGTACCGCTCGGCCGCCCACTCCACGACCGCGTACACGTCGTCCTCGGCGGCCGGGAAGCGGTGCTCGGGGGCGCGCCGGTAGTCCACGGAGACCACGGACGCGCCCGTACGGGACGCCAGTTCGCGGCAGAGGCCGTCGTGCGTGTCCAGGTCGCACAGGACCCAGCCGCCACCGTGCGCGAAGACGATCACCGGAGCACCTGCGCTCGCGGGCGGGCCGTACAGGCGGACCCGTACGCCGTGCGCCGTCTCCTCCCGGGGCGGCGGGATCTCCCGTACGCCCGCTCGTGCCGCCGCCCGCAGCGCTTCCGGGGAGCCCGGCCCGGGGAAGCCCGCCGACATGGCCTCGACCAGGGTCCGGGCCGTCGGGGTCAGGGGATCCGTCATCCGGTCGTCAGCCCCCCGTCCACCGTGAACTCCGCGCCCGTGATGTACGAGGACGCGTCCGAGACCAGGAAGGCGATCAGGCCCCCGACCTCCTCCGCCCGGCCCATCCGCCCGAGCGGGACGTGCGACCAGTCCCGGTCGGCCACCTCCGCCACCATCGGTGTGTCGACCGCCCCCGGGTGCACCGAGTTGACGCGGATGCCGTGCCGCGCCAGGTCCAGGGCGGAGGAGCGGGTCAGCCCGCGCAGGCCGAACTTGCTCGCACCGTACGCCGCGTGCCCGGGTATGCCGACCAGGCCGGCCGTCGACGAGACGTTCACGACCGAACCGCCGCCCGCCTCGCGCAGCGCGGGCACGACCGCCTGGATGCCCAGGAAGGGCCCCAACAGGTTGACGCGGAGCAGGAGTTCGAAGTTCTCGTACGTCTCCGACTCCACCGGCGCGGTCCGCCACAGCGCCGCGTTGTTGACCAGCGCGTCCACCCGGCCGTACGCCGCGAGGGCACCCTCGACGACCTCCCGCCAGTCCTCCGCCGAGGTCACGTCGTGACGGACGAACACCCCGGCGTCGCCCAGCTCCGCCGCGACCGCCCGGCCCTCCTCCTCCCGTACGTCGGTCAGCACGACCCGCGCGCCCGCTCCGGCCAGGAGCCGGGCCTCCGCCGCCCCCTGGCCGCGCGCCGCGCCCGTCACGATCACGGACTTGCCGGCGAGCGCGCTCACTTGGCCTCCAGTGCGCGGAAGTGCGGGATGACCTTCTCGCCCCACTGCCGGATGGTCTCCATGCAGACCTCCTGGGGGACCGTGCCCATCTGGATCAGGCACATCACCTCGTCGACCCCGATCTCGCGGAGCTGCTCCACGTAGGCGATGGCGGTGTCGGCGTCCCCGTAGGCGTGGTCGGTGTTGTACGTGCCGGTGTCGACCGGGCGGGCCGGGATGTTCGCCTCGTGGAGCCGGGCGACCAGCTCCTCACGCTGCCGTTCGAGCGCGCCCGTGTGGTCCTCCTCCTCCGCGTAGCCGGTGGGGGCGGGGGCGTTGCCGTACCAGTGGGCGATCGACTCGGCGAAGAAGCGCTGGCCGCGCGTGCCGAGCCGGAGCGCGCGGTCGGCGTCGTCCAGGACGATCGTCGGGCACAGCGCCGAGAAGTGGTCGTTGACCTCGGAGGAGACCAGCCGGGAGCCGTCGCGTACGGCGATGGCCTCGTCGTACACCTTGCGCATCGCGCGCACGTCGTCGGCGCCGGCGAAGCCCATCACCAGGGCGCCGATGCCGAGTTCGGCGGCGAGCTTGAGGGTGTCGTGCTTCGAGCAGGCCATGAAGAGCGGCGGGTGCGGGTCCTGCACCGGGCGGGGGAGGATCGCGCCCGGTCCGATGTCGATGGAGCCGTGCCACTCGAACTGTTCCTCGCGCCAGGCGTGCGAGAAGATCCGCAGCGCCTCCTCCATCTGCGGATAGGTGTCCTCGGGGCGCACCCCGTACATCCGCATCTCCTGCCGGGTCGCGCCCCGGCCCGCGCCGATGTCCACCCGGCCGCCGCTGAGCACGTCGAGCATCGCGGCGCGCTCGGCCACCCGCACCGGATGCTGGTAGCCGAAGGGCATGGTGACGACGCCGTGGCCGATGCGGATGCGTTCGGTGCGGGCGGCGACCCAGGTCAGGAAGATCTCGGACGCGCTCATGTGCGCGTACTGGGTGAGGGAGTGGTGCTCGACCGCCCAGACGCGGTCGAAGCCCATCTGCTCGGCGTGGACGGCCTGTTCGACGCAGTCGTGGATGACCTGGCGCTCGCGCTCGGGGGTCGGGTCGACGAGCTGGGCCTCGAAGATCATGGAGAACTTCATCTGAACTCCTCTATTTCGAATAGGAATACTTCTAGCAGTCATACCTGGGGTGGGGAAGGGGGTCGTAGACTTCGCTCCGTGGCGGACAAGAAGACGGCAGGTCAGGAAGAGGCTCTGGAACTCCCGGGGTTCCCGGCGACCAGCTGGGCGGTGCTCGGGCTGCTCTCCTTCGGGGAGGAACTGTCCGGCTACGACCTGAAGAAGTGGTCCGACTGGTCGCTGCGCTTCTTCTACTGGAGCCCGTCGTTCAGCCAGATCTACAGCGAGCTGAAGCGGCTGGAGAAGGCCGGTTACGCCACCTCGCGGATGGTCGCCCAGGAGACGGGCAGCCGCGACAAGCGGGTCTACCGGATCACGGACGAGGGGATGGCCGCCGTCCGTACGTGGGCGCGGACCGCGCCCGTGGACCCGCCCGTGCTCAAGCACGGGCCGATGCTGCGGCTCTGGCTCGGGCATCTCCTCGAACCGGAGCGGCAGCGTGAAGTCCTCGCCCGGCACCGGGAGTTCGCCGAGACCATGCGGCTGCGCGCGGCGGCCGACGTGGAGGGGGCGAAGGCCGAGGAGGCGTGGGCGTACCCCACCCTCACCCTCAAGTGGGCCGAGCGGTACTACGCCTCCGAGCGCGATCTGGCGGACGCCATGCTCGCCGACATCGAGGAGCTGGCGAAGGAGCGCGCGCGGGCCGCGGAGGCCGGCGCGGATCGCGGCGTCGATTCCGCCGAGGGCGCGGTCGGGGGCTCTGCCGAGGGCAAGCGGCCGTAGGTGCGGCGGAAGTAGAGCAGCGGGCCGGTGTCCCGGTGCGCGGTGAGCGTGTCGACCCGGCCCAGGGCGATGGCGTGGTCGCCGCCGTCGAGGACGGCGTCGAGCGTGCACTCGATCGTCGCGAGCGCCCCGTCGAGCAGGGGCGCGCCCGCGGCTCCCGGACGCCAGGCCGTGCCGGCGAACTTGTCGCCGCCCGTCACCGCGAACCGGCGGCAGAGCTCCTCCTGGTCGGCCGCGAGCACGTTCACCGCGAAGCGGCCCGCCGCGCGGATGCGCGGCCAGGTCGTCGAGGTGTGCGCCGGGCAGAAGCAGACGAGCGGCGGGTCGAGCGAGACGGACGAGAAGGACTGCACCGCCATGCCGACGGGCCGTCCGTCGGCCGGGTCGCGGGCGGTGATGACGGCGACACCGGTGCAGAAGCCGGCCAGCGCGGCCTTCATGTCGGTCGGATCCGGATCCATGGGACCTCCTGAGGAATGTTCCTACTAGGTATATGCCTAACCGAAACACCTGTGATTGGATACCCGCCACGCTCGCACGTCAAGTAGGGAGGGTCAGTGATCAGCCCCCAGCAAGTGCCACAGCAACTAGCCTGCACCATCGCCGAGTTGCCCGACTGGGCGGCCGCCGCGCACCCCGGACCGGCCCATGAGGCGCTGGTCGGCGGCGGACCCGGCGGAGCCGATGACGGGGTCCGCTGGGGCTTCGCGCGGCTCCGCGACGAGATCGCCGCCGCCGCGCGCGCCGCCCTCGCCCACGGCGTACGGCACGGCGACCGGGTCGCGATCTGGGCCCCCAACAGCCGCCGTTGGATCACCGCCGCACTCGGCGCGGTCGCGGTGGGCGCCGTCCTCGTACCGGTCAACACCCGCTACAAGCCCGCCGAGGCCGCTGACATCGTGCGCCGCAGCGGTGCTCGGTTCCTCCTCACCGAGCACGACTTCCTCGGCACCGACTACGCCGCCGCCCTGCACGGCTCCGGGGAGGACCTCGGGGACCTGCGCTCCACGCTCACCCTGCACGGACCCGACTGGGACCGCTACCTCGCCGCCGGGGCCGCCGTCCCCGACGCCGAGCGGATCGCCCGCGTCGCCGCCGTACGCCCCGACGACCTCTGCGACATCCTCTACACCTCGGGCACCACCGGCCGCTCCAAGGGTGTGATGACCACCCACGGCCAGACCCTGCGCGTCTACACCGACTGGGCCCGGCTCGTCGGACTGCGCGCGGGCGACCGGTACCTGCTGGTCAACCCCTTCTTCCACACCTTCGGCTACAAGGCGGGGGTGCTCGCCTGTCTGCTGACCGGCGCGACCATGCTCCCCGAGGCCGTCTACGACGCCGACCGCGTCCTCGAACGGATCGCCGCCGAACGCGTCACCTGCCTCATGGGGCCGCCGACCGTCTTCCACGGCCTGATCCACCACCCGCGCCGCGCGGCGCACGACCTCTCCGCGCTGCGGCTCGCCGGGACCGGCGCGGCCACCGTCCCCGCGACCCTGGTCGAGGAGATCCGGGAGGAGCTCGGCGCACCCGACGTCTTCACCGCGTACGGGCTCACCGAATCCTGCGGAGTGGTCTCCGTCTGCCCGACGGACGCCGACGCCGAGACCGTCGCCCACACCGTCGGCCTGCCGCTGCCCGGCACCGAGATCCGGATCGCCTCCCCGCTCGGCGCCGTGCTCGGTCCCGGGGAGCCGGGCGAGATCCAGGTCCGCGGCCACCACGTCATGCGCGGCTACCTCGACGAACCCGCGGCCACGGCCGAGGCGGTCCTCGACGGGGGCTGGCTGCGCACCGGCGACATCGGCACCCTGGACGAGCGCGGCTACCTCGCGGTCACCGACCGGCTGAAGGACATGTACGTCGTCGGCGGCTTCAACGCCTACCCGGCCGAGATCGAGCACGTCCTCCTGCGCCACGAGGCCGTGCGGGACGTCGCCGTCGTCGGCGCCCCCGACGCGCGGCTCGGCGAGGTCGGCGTCGCGTTCGTCGTGGCCGACCGCGCCCTCGGCGCGGACGAACTGACCGCCTGGGCCCGCGAACGGCTCGCCAACTTCAAGGTCCCGCGCCGCTTCCTGGTCGTGACCGAACTGCCGCGCAACGCCGGAGGCAAGCTCCTCAAGGGCGACCTGCGGCGCGCGGCGAGAGGAGAGGACGCATGAGGACCACCCCCGAACAGGACGAACTGCGAGCGGCGGTACGGTCCGTGCTCGACCGCCACGCGGGCGCGGCGGCCTGGGCGCCGCTGACCGGACAGATCGGCGTGGCGGCCCTCGCGGTGCCGGAGGCGTACGGCGGACTCGGCTGCGGGCTGCCCGAGATCGCGGTGGTCGCCGAGGAGTTGGGGCGGGCGCTCAGCCCGGTCCCGTTCCTCGGCTCCGCCGTCCTGCCCGTGACCGCCCTCCTCGCCTCGGGTGACTGGGACGCCTGCGCCCGCCTCCTGCCAGGCCTCGCCGAGGGCACCAGGACCGGTGCGCTCGCCTGGGCCGAGGAGGGCGGCTGGGAGGCGGAGTCGCTCACGACGACGGCCGGCGAAGGACCTCGCCTCACCGGCCGCAAGGAGTACGTGCTCGCGCCGTCCGAACGCCCCGACCTGATCCTGGTCTTCGCGAGGGATGCCGACACCCGGCGCCTCTCCCTCTACGAACTCCAGGGCGATGAAGGAGAGTTCACGACGGCCCCCACTCTGGACCGGACCCGCGGCCTCGCCCGGATCCGGCTCGACCGGACGCCCGCCCGGCTCCTGTGCGCCGACGGGGAGGGGGTCCTCGCGCGGGTGCGCGACGTGGCCGTGACCGTCCTCGCCGCCGAGCAGGTCGGAGGTGCCGAACGGGCCCTGCGGGACACGGTCCGGCAGGTCGGCGAGCGCGTCCAGTTCGGCCGGCCCATCGGCTCCTTCCAGGCCGTCAAGCACCGCCTGGCCGACCTGTACACCGCCGTCGAGTCCGCCCGCTCCCTCGCCCTGGCCGCCGCCCACGCCGACGCCGAACCCCTCGCCGCGGCGGCGGCCCGGACGGTGTGCTCGGAGACGTACCGGACGGTCGCGGGGGAGATGATCCAGCTCCACGGCGGGATCGGCGTGACCTGGGAACACCCGGCGCACGACCACCTCAAACGCGCCCACCAGAGCGCCCACCTCTTCGGCCCGCCCGCCGCGCACCGGGCCCGGCTCGCCGCCGCGCTCGGGCTCGTCCCGTCCCCCTGATCCCGTACGCTCGGCACTCCGAGGGGAAAGGCGTCCCCTCGGAAGGGGGAGGGGAGCCGTCCGTGGGAGTGAGTCTGCGCAAGGTCGAGGAGACCGCGCCGGCGCTGGTGAGCCTGTACAAGTCGGCGGGCATCTCGCTGCGCAAGCACGGCATGGACGGGCAGCGGGTGGCCGTCTACCTGGTGCTCGACTACTCGGGTTCCATGAAGCCGTACTACAAGGACGGCAGTGTGCAGGCGCTGGCCGACCGCGTGCTGGGGCTCTCGGCCAACCTGGACGACGACGGGCGGGTGCCGGTGGTGTTCTTCTCCACCGACATCGACGCCGAGACGAGCATCGAACTCGCCGACCACCAGGGGCGGATCGACCGGATCGTCGCCGGGCTCGGCCACATGGGCAAGACCAGCTACCACCTGGCGATGGACGCGGTCATCGACCACTACCTCGACAGCGGCGCCACCGTCCCCGCGCTCGTCGTCTTCCAGACGGACGGCGGTCCGATCAACAAGCTCGCCGCCGAGCGGTACTTGTGCAAGGCCGCCGAGCTGCCGCTCTTCTGGCAGTTCATCGGCTTCGGCGACCCGGGCAGCCGGCAGTTCGAATTCCTGCGCAAACTGGACGAGTTGGCGGTCCCGCAGAAGCGCTCCGTCGACAACGCCGGCTTCTTCCACGCGGGCCAGGACCCGCGCACGGTCCCGGACGCCGAGCTGTACGACCGGATCGTCGCCGAGTTCCCCGCCTGGCTCGCCGCCGCCCGGGCGCGGTCCATCGTCCGGTGACGGCGGGCCGGAAAACCCCGGCCGACGCGGAGTCGATCATGTGATAGTGGGCTCATGGCCTCTCTTGTGCGACACGTGACGATCGACTGTTCCGACGCCTACGCCCTGGCGACCTTCTGGGCCGCCGCCCTCGACTCCAAGGTCTCCGACGACGACCGGCCCGGTGACCCCGAGGCGCTGGTCGAGACCGTCGGCGGTGGACTGCTCTTCATCCAGGTCCCGGAAGGGAAGACGGTCAAGAACCGCGTCCACCTCGACCTCCAGCCGCAGGACCGCAGCCGTGACGAGGAGGTCGAGCGGCTGCTCGGGCTCGGCGCCACGGTCTTCGAGGACCACCGGAAGCCGGACGGCACGGGGTGGGCGACGCTGCTCGACCCCGAGGGCAACGAGTTCTGCGTCGAGCGCAGCCGGGCGGAGCGGGACGCCACGGCGTGATCCGGGAAGTCACGGAGTAATCCAGACAGGAGCTGTCGGGTATCCGGTGTTCACTGGAGTCATGGGACATATCGACGCCGGAACCGGAACCACCTGGGCGGCCTTCGCCGCCGCCGAACCCGAACTGGAAGCGACCGTTCGGGAGCGCTTCGGGCAGTTCACCCACCATGTGCTCGGCACCCTGCGGAAGGACGGCTCGCCCCGGCTCAGCGGGATCGAGGCGGACTTCCGCTGGGGCGAGCTGTGGCTCGGCATGATGCCGAACTCCCGCAAGGCCCTCGACCTGCGGCGCGACCCCCGCTTCTCGCTGCTCGCCAACCCGGGTTCGGGGACGGACATGGGCGGCGGGGACGTCCGGATCTCCGGCCGGGCCGTGGAGATCACCGACCCGAAGGAGCTGGACCGCTACGCGGAGGCCGTCGGGATGCCGATGCCGTTCCATGTCTTCCGGGCCGAGCCGGCCGAGGTCGTCCGCACCTTCGTCGAGGGCGACGACATGGTCATCCGCACCTGGACGCCGGGGCGGCCGGTGCGGACGATCCGGCGCGGTACGGACGACAGCCCGCCGCGTGAGACGACGTCATGACCCGGTGTCGTACACCTCGTCGTACGTCTCCATGACCATGGCCCGGCACCAGGACGGGGTGCCCCAGGCGTCGCGGAGCGGGCGGGCCTTGCGCAGCCAGAGCGAGAGGTCGAGCTCCTCGGTGTAGCCGACGGCGCCGTGGATCTGCAGCGCGGTACGGGCGGCGGTGTACGCGGCCTCGCCCGCGGCGGTCTTGGCGGCGGCGAGATCGGTGGACCGGAGGGTGACCGCCGCCCCGAAGAGCAGGGGGCGGGCGAACTCCAGGGCGATCAGGGTGTCGGCGAGGCGGTGCTTGACCGCCTGGAAGGAGCCGATCTCGGTGCCGAACTGCCGGCGCTGCTTGGCGTACGCCACCGTCCGGTCGAGGAGGGTGAGCCCGACGCCGAGGGCTTGTGCGGCGGTGGCGAGCATGGCCCAGAGCCTCGCGTGTGCCGCGGCTTCCCGCACGGCGGACCCGGCTGCCAGCAGCTCCCCGCCGGGGGAGGGGCGGGCGAGGCGGCGGGCGGGGTCCGCGGAGACCCGCACGCCCTCGTGTCCGGGAGCCATCCACAACTCGTCCCCCCGGACGACGAGGATCACGTCGGCGACGTCCGCGTCGAGGGCGAGCACTTCCGTTGTGGGCGGTTGTTCCGCCGTGCGGAACGCCTGCCCACGACCCGCGGGGGGATCGGGGGTGGGAACAGGACCCGTGGGCATCGCCAGGGTCGCCACCGTCGCGCCCGACGCGAGCCCTGGCAGCAGTCGCTTCGCCGGGCCCGTCTCGCCGGAGGCCGCGAGCTCCGTCAGGAGGCCGGCCGCCGCCACCGTCTCCACCAGCGGGCCCGGTGCCGCGTGCCGGCCCAACTCCACGAACGCCGTGGCCAGTTCGACCGGCAGGGGGCCCATGCCCTCGTACGGCTCCGGGACCGCGAGAGCGAGGACGCCCGCCTCCGCGAGCCGGGACCACAGCGCGCGACCGGGCGTCGCGTCGCCCGCCGCCCAGGCCCGTATCGCCGTCGGCGTGTCCGCCGCCGTCAGCATCGCGTCCAGCGAGCGCGCGAAGTCGCGCTGCTCCTCCGTCGGCAGGAATCGCATCAGCGGCGCCCCTTCGGCAGGCCGAGCAGCCGCTCGGCGATGATGTCGCGCTGGATCTCGTTCGTGCCCGCGTAGATCGGGCCCGCGAGCGAGAAGACGTACCCCTCGCCCCACTCCCCGTCCGCCGACTCCGTCTCGTCGCCCAGCAGATCGAGCGCCGTCTCGTGCAGCGCGATGTCGTACTCCGACCAGAAGACCTTGTTCAGGCTCGACTCCGCCCCGATCGACGCCCCCGCCGCGAAGCGCGACGCGCCGCCCGCCGTGAAGAGCTGGTAGGCCCGCGCGCCGATCACCGCGTCCGCGACCCGGTCCCGCGCCGCCGGGTCCGAGCCCGTCGCGCGCCACAGCCGGACGAGCCGGTCGGCGGCGGCCAGGAAGCGGCCGGGGGAGCGGAGCATCAGGCCGCGCTCGTTGCCGGTCGTCGACATCGCGATCCGCCAGCCCTGTCCCGGCTCCCCGATCACGTCCTCGTCCGGTACGAAGACCTCGTCGAGGAAGAGCTCCGCGAACGCGGGCTTCCCGTCGAGCCGGCCGATCGGCCGGACCGTCACCCCCGGCGCCCGCAGGTCGAACATCAGGTACGTCAGGCCTCGGTGCGGCCGGGCCGGGTCCGTCTCCGGGCCGGTGCGGAAGATCCCGAAGGCCCGGTCGGCGAAGGCGGCCCGCGAGGACCAGGTCTTCTGGCCGGACAGCAGCCAGCCGCCGTCGGTCCGTACCGCCCGGGAACTCAGCGACGCCAGGTCCGAGCCGGACTCCGGCTCCGACCAGGCCTGCGCCCAGACGACCTCGCCGGTCGCCATCGACGGCAGCACCCGGGCCCGCTGCTCCTCCGTCGCGTGGTCGAAGAGGGTGGGGGCGAGCAGGTTGATGCCGTTCTGCGAGACCCGGCCGGGCGCCCCCGCCGCGTAGTACTCCTCCTCGAAGACCAGCCACCGGACGATGTCGGCGCCCCGGCCGCCGTACCGCTCCGGCCAGGAGACCACCGACCAGCGGTCGGCGGCGAGTTCGGCCTCCCAGGCGCGATGCGCGGCGAAGCCCTCCGCCGTCTCCAGGGACGGCAGCGGCTCCGCGGGGACATGGGCGCGCAGCCACTCCCGCGCCTCCGCGCGGAACTCCCGCTCCTCCGGGGTGTACGTCAGATCCATCAGACCCCCGCCTCCTTCATCGCCGCCACGTCCATCCCGCCCAGCGGATCCGCGGCCGTCTCCGCGTTGTGGGCGTGGGCGAGATGGTGGAGGCCGAAGACCGAGTCCATCCCGGCGTGCAGGCCCTGGAGGTCCTCGGCCTGGTTCACCGCCCGCTTGGTCAGGGCGAGCCCGAGCCGGGGCATCTCGGCGATCCGGAGCGCCAACCCCTCGGTGGCGGACGTCAGTTCCGCGCGGTCGACGACCCGGTTGACCATGCCGATCTCGTACGCCCGGCGCGCCGTCATCCGGTCGCCCGTGAACAGGAACTCCTTGGCGATCCGGGGCGGCATCACCCACGGGTGCGCGAAGTACTCGACGCCCGGGATCCCCATCCGCACCACCGGGTCGGCGAAGAACGCGTCCTCGCTCGCCACGATCAGGTCGCAGACCCACGCCAGCATCAACCCGCCTGCCACGCAGGCGCCTTGGACGGAGGCGATGACCGGCTTGGGGAGTTCGCGCCAGCGCCGGCACATCCCGAGATAGACCTCGGACTCGCGGGCGAAGCGGGACTCGGCGCCCCGCTTGTCGGAGTGGTCCCACCACAGTCCGGCGCGGCGGTCGAAGGGGAGATGGGCGTCGCGCTCCGGGGTGCCGATGTCGTGGCCCGCCGAGAAGTGCTCGCCCGCGCCGGCGAGCACGACCACCGTGACCTCGGAGTCCTCGGCCGCCCGGTAGAAGGCCTCGTCCAGGGCGTAGGTCATGGCGGAGTTCTGGGCGTTGCGGTAGCGGGGGCGGTTCATGGTCACGTACGCGACCGGGCCGCGGCGCTCGTACAGCACGGGCATCTGCATCCTTCGACGCTCCTTCCCTAACAAGTGTTTGGTAGGTTAACGTACGGCCATGAGCAGCGCCATGAGCAGCGTCGAGGAGTTCCGTGCCGAGATACGGGACTGGCTACGGACCCACCTCAGTGCTGAGTTCGCCGCCCTGAAGGGCCTCGGTGGACCGGGCCGCGAACACGAGGCCTTCGCCGAACGCCTCGCCTGGGAACGGCACCTGGCCGCCCACGGCTGGACCTGCGTCGGCTGGCCGAAGGAGTACGGCGGGCGCGGCGCGAGCATCGAGGAGCAGATCGCCTTCCACGAGGAGTACGCCCTCGCCGACGCCCCCGCCCGCGTCAACCACATCGGCGAGCAGCTCCTCGGCCCCACCCTCATCGACCACGGCACCGAGGAGCAGAAGGCCCGCTTCCTGCCCCCGATCCGCGCCGTCGAGGAACTCTGGTGCCAGGGCTACAGCGAACCCGACGCGGGCTCCGACCTCGCCGCCGTCCGCACCCGCGCAGCCCTCGACGGCGACCAGTGGGTGATCGACGGCCAGAAGATCTGGACCTCGCTCGCCCACGAGTCCCAGTGGTGCTTCGTCGTCGCCCGCACCGAGACCGGCTCACGCCGGCACGCCGGACTCTCGTACCTGCTCGTCCCCATGGACCAGCCCGGCGTCGAGGTCAGGCCCATCGTCCAGCTCACCGGCACCAGCGAGTTCAACGAGGTCTTCTTCGACGGAGCCCGCACCGACGCCACGCACATCGTCGGCGCGCCGGGCGACGGCTGGCGGATCGCCATGGCCACCCTCGGCTACGAACGCGGCGTCTCCACCCTCGGCCAGCAGGTCGGGTTCCGCCGCGAGTGGGAGGGCCTGGTCACCCTCGCCCGGCGCAACGGCACCCTCGCCGACCCGCTCATCCGCGACCGGCTCGTCCGGGCCTGGACCGGACTCCAGGCGATGCGCGCGAACGCGCTGCGCTCCACCGACCCCTCCATGGCC
Source organism: Streptomyces sp. NPDC047981 (assembly GCF_040653315.1). Taxonomy (NCBI): domain Bacteria; kingdom Bacillati; phylum Actinomycetota; class Actinomycetes; order Kitasatosporales; family Streptomycetaceae; genus Streptomyces; species Streptomyces sp. NPDC047981. The sequence goes on from NZ_JBEZNQ010000091.1 coordinate 23,977, forward strand.
AAGCTCTACTGGTCGCACTGGCACCGCGACCTCGGCGAACTCGCCATGGACATCCGCGGCGCCGCCGCCACCGTCGTCGCCGCCGAACCCTACGAACTCGACGAGTGGCAGCGGCTGTTCCTCTTCTCCCGCGCCGACACCATCTACGCCGGATCCAGCGAGATCCAGCGCAACCTCATCGCCGAGCGGGTGCTCGGCCTCCCGAAGGAGCCGCGCCCATGACCGCCGTACCCCCCTACGTGCCGGGCCACGGCCTGCTCGCCGGCCGCACCGCCGTCATCACCGCCGCCGCCGGAGCCGGCATCGGCGGCGCGACCGCCCGCCGCTTCCTGGAGGAAGGCGCCCGGGTCCTCGTCTCCGACGCCCACGCCCGCCGCCTCAAGGAGACCGAGGCCGCCCTCGCCGCCGAGTTCGGCGCCGACCGGGTCGACGCCCTGCCGTGCGACGTCACCGACGAGACCCAGGTCCAGGCCCTCTTCGACACCGCCGTACGGCTCCACGGCCGCCTCGACGCCGTCGTCAACAACGCCGGCCTCGGCGGCACCGCCGCGCTCGTCGACATGACCGACGAGCAGTGGGGGCGCGTCCTCGACGTCACCCTCAACGGCACCTTCCGCTGCGTCCGGGCCGCCCTGCGCCACTTCAAGGACGTCGGCGGCCCGGGAGTGATCGTCAACAACGCCTCCGTCGTCGGCTGGCGCGCCCAGGCAGGGCAGGCCCACTACGCCGCCGCCAAGGCCGGCGTCATGGCCCTCACCCGCTGCGCCGCCGTCGAGGCGGCGGCCCACGACGTCCGCGTCAACGCCGTCTCGCCCTCCCTCGCCATGCACCCCCACCTGGTCAAGGTCACCTCCGCCGAGCTGCTCGCCGAACTGACCGAGCGCGAGGCCTTCGGGCGCTACGCGGAACCCTGGGAGATCGCCAACGTCATCGTCTTCCTCACCAGCGGCTACTCCTCCTACATGACCGGCGAGACCGTCTCGGTCAGCAGCCAGCACGCGTAGGACCAGAATGGACGTGTGCCGAAGACCGCCAGCAGCAAGAAGAAGACCGCCGTGACCGCCTCGCCCGAGCGGCGCCGCGAACTCCTGGACACCGCGGCCGAGGTGTTCGCCGCCCAGGGGTACAACGCCACGACCGTACGCAAGATCGCCGACGCCGCCGGCATGCTCGCCGGCAGCCTCTACTACCACTTCGATTCCAAGGAATCGATGCTCGACGAGATCCTCTCCACCTTCCTGACCGAGCTGTGGGAGGGGTACGACACCGTCCTCGCCGCCGGACTCGGACCCAGGGAGACCATCGAGGCCCTCGTCACCGAGTCCTTCCGGGAGATCGACCGGCACCGCGCCGCCGTCGCCATCTACCAGAAGGAGTCCAGGCACCTCACCGACCAGCCCCGCTTCCACTACCTCGCGGACTCGCAGGTCAAGTTCGAGAAGGCGTGGCTCGGGACCCTGGAGCGGGGCGTGGAGGCCGGCACCTTCCGGGCCGACCTCGACATCCGGCTCACCTACCGCTTCGTGCGCGACACCGTCTGGGTCGCCGCGTCCTGGTACCGCCCGGGCGGACAGCACAGCCCGGAGGAGATCGCCCGCCAGTACCTGTCGATGGTCCTGGACGGAATCGCCGTACGCACATAGAGCGCCGTACGCACCGGTCGTGCGCGCGCCGACGTCTGGAGGAGTTGTCATGGCCGAGGCCTACATCGTCGAAGCGGTCCGCACCCCGGTGGGCCGGCGCAAGGGAGGCCTGGCCTCCGCCCACCCGGCGGACCTCGGAGCCCATGTCCTGAAGGCCCTCGTCCAGCGATCGGGCGTCGACCCGGCCGCCGCCGAGGACGTCGTCTTCGGCTGCCTCGACACCGTGGGCCCGCAGGCGGGCGACATCGCCCGGACGGCCTGGCTCGCCGCCGGACTCCCCGAGGAGGTCCCCGGCGTCACCGTGGACCGCCAGTGCGGCTCCTCCCAGCAGGCCGTGCACTTCGCGGCCCAGGGCGTCCTCTCCGGCACCCAGGACCTGGTCGTCGCCGGCGGCACCCAGAACATGTCGATGATCCCGATCGCCTTCGCCTCCCGGCAGGCCGCCGAACCCCTCGGCCTCACCGAGGGCCCCTACGCCGGCTCCGAGGGCTGGCGGGCCCGCTACGGCGACGCGCCCGTCAACCAGTTCCACGGCGCCGAGCTGATCGCGAAGAAGTGGGGGATCACCCGCCGCGACCAGGAGGAGTTCGCCCTCCGCTCGCACGAGCGGGCGCTGCGGGCCATCGACGAGGGCCGCTTCGCGCGGGAGACCGTGGCCTACGGGGACGTGACCGTCGACGAGGGCCCGCGCCGGGACACCACCCTGGAGAAGATGGCCGGCCTCAAGCCCGTCGTCGAGGGCGGCACGATCACCGCGGCCTGCTCCTCCCAGGTCTCCGACGGCGCCGCCGCGATGCTGCTCGCGAGCGAGCGGGCGGTACGGGAGCACGGGCTCACCCCGCGCGCCCGGATCCACCACCTCTCGGTGCGCGGCGAGGACCCGATCCGGATGCTCTCCGCGCCGATACCGGCGACCGCGTACGCCCTGAAGAAGACCGGGATGACCATCGACGACATGGACCTCGTCGAGATCAACGAGGCCTTCGCCCCCGTCGTCCTCGCCTGGCTGAAGGAGACCGGCGCCGACCCGGCGCGCGTGAACGTCAACGGCGGGGCGATCGCGCTCGGCCACCCGCTGGGGGCGACCGGCGTGAAGCTGATGACCACCCTGCTGCACGAGCTGGAGCGCACCGGCGGCCGCTACGGCCTCCAGACCATGTGCGAGGGCGGCGGCCAGGCCAATGTGACGATCATCGAGCGGCTCTGACGGTCAGCACGCGCCGTCCGGCCGGAGGCCGGCGCAGGCACCCGAAGCCCGTGAGGCCCCCGGGGCCGAGCGGTGCGAGGGGGCCGTTGAGAGGGAGGAGCCCATGTGCGAGGGCGGCGGCCAGGCCAATGTGACGATCATCGAGCGGCTCTGAAGCTCCTCCGGGGCGCCCCGACCGCCCGACCGGGCGGTATGTGATGTGCGTCGCCGCCCCGCCCTCCGGGAGGGGCGGCGTGCTAAGGTTCCCAGGTTGCTAGTTTTGGTACCCATGAACTTTATGTGCGCCTGACGGGAATGTTCCTCAGGCGCAATTTTGTTTTCCGGACTCTCCGGGATGGGACCCTTACCTATTCAGGAGAAATCATGGCCACCGGTACCGTGAAGTGGTTCAACTCGGAAAAGGGCTTCGGCTTCATCGAGCAGGACGGCGGCGGCGCCGACGTCTTCGCCCACTACTCCAACATCGCGACCTCCGGCTTCCGTGAGCTGCAGGAAGGCCAGAAGGTCACCTTCGACGTCACGCAGGGCCAGAAGGGCCCGCAGGCGGAGAACATCCTCCCCGCCTGATCGCCGTACGCGTTTTCTCGCAGCCGGGGCCCGCACCGCGAGGTGCGGGTCCCGGCTCGCGCTGTGCTCACGCACTCTGCTCGGGCGCTCTGCTCAGGCCAGGAAGGCATTTCCCATGACTCGCTCCGAACAGCGGCCCCGCCGGGCCGCCGAATCCCGCTCCGGAACCACGTCCGGAAACAGCCGCCGTGGCTCCGCCGCCCCGCGGGGTAACGGCAGGCAGAAGGCCGCCGGGCGCGGCCGTGGACCGGCCACGCCTCCGCCGCCGCGCGAGTTCACCCTGCCCGAGACGCTGACGCCCGCGCTCCCCTCCGTCGAGTCCTTCGACGCCCTCGACATGCCCGCCGCCCTGGTCAAGACCCTGGGCGCGCAGGGGGTCACCGAGCCGTTCCCGATCCAGGGCGCCACCCTGCCGAACTCGCTCGCCGGCCGGGACATCCTCGGCCGCGGCCGTACCGGCTCCGGCAAGACCCTCGCCTTCGGCCTCGCGCTCCTCGCCCGCACCGCGGGCCGCCGCGCCGAGCCCAAGGCGCCGCTCGCCCTGGTCCTGGTGCCCACGCGCGAGCTCGCCCAGCAGGTCACCGACGCCCTCGCCCCGTACGCCACCTCGGTGCAGCTGCGGCTCGCCACCGTCGTCGGCGGACTGTCGATCACCAAGCAGGCGAACTCCCTGCGCCGTGGCGCCGAGGTCCTCGTCGCCACGCCCGGCCGCCTCAAGGACCTCATCGAGCGCGGCGACTGCCGACTCGACCAGGTCGCGATCACGGTCCTGGACGAGGCCGACCAGATGGCCGACATGGGCTTCATGCCGCAGGTCACGGCGCTGCTCAAGCAGGTCGAGCCGGACGGCCAGCGGATGCTGTTCTCGGCCACCCTGGACCAGAACATCGACCGGCTCGTGAAGATGTTCCTGAACGACCCGGTCGTGCACTCCGTCGACCCGTCGGCCGGCGCCGTCACGACGATGGAGCACCACGTGCTCTACGTCGCCGACGAGACCGACAAGAAGGCCGTCACCACGCGCATCGCCGCCCGCGACGGGCGCACCATCCTCTTCCTGGACACCAAGCGGTCCGTGGACCGGCTCGTCAAGCGGCTCCTCGCCAGCGGTGTCCGGGCCTCCGGGCTGCACGGCGGCCGCTCGCAGCCGCAGCGCAACCGCACCCTGGACCAGTTCAAGAACGGCCAGGTCACCGTCCTGGTCGCGACCAACGTGGCGGCCCGCGGCATCCACGTCGACGACCTCGACCTGGTCGTCAACGTCGACCCGCCCATCGACCACAAGGACTACCTGCACCGGGGCGGCCGCACCGCCCGCGCCGGCGAGTCCGGCAGCGTCGTCACCCTCGTCCTGCCCGAGCAGAAGCGCGACATGGGCCGGCTGATGTCGAACGCCGGGATCACGCCGCGCACGGCGCAGATCAAGTCCAGCGACGAGGAGCTGACCCGGCTCACCGGCGCCCGCGAGCCCTCGGGCGTCCCGGTCGTCATCGTCCGTGGGCAGGGCAACAACAAGCCGGCCCGGTACTTCCTGTCGACCCGGCTCACCCACCGGATGCTCGTCACCAATATCCGGC